>QHZK01000563.1 GCA_003224635.1 Acidobacteriota bacterium
CAGGCGGTGGGAGCGGCGCAGCGGTATATTGCCGCAGGCTATCGCTGGTGTGTGGACCTGGACCTCGAGAAATTTTTGGATCCTGCTTCATATTGCCCCCTGATTCATGAAATGTGCTGGAACAAGCCCGGTCGATTGTCGATGACTTTGATGCGCAAGCCCTTACGCCGTCCGCGCGTCACCAAGACCGCTTCTAACTCGCCGCGCTTTACACGCTGCAACACCGTCTGGCGAGAGACGCCGAGTTTCATCGTGGCCTCCAGCATCGGCAGGTACTCCGGCGGCGCCTGTTCGACAAATCGTGAACGCAACTCCTGGGTAAGTCGAATCTGCCACGGGGCGCCGGGAGTAACCTGTTCGCCGGCGATGAACCCGTCGTTCAGCCAGCGATGAATCGTGGACGTGTTCACGCCCAGGATCGGAGCCGCCTTGCGGATCGTGGCCAGTTCTCCCTCTGGCGGTTGGGCCGACGGTTGAAAGCGGGGAATGTTGCGATAGCGGCGCAGGCTGCCCACCTGGTTGGCAGTGAAGCGTTCCCCCATCGCGGTCTTGCGGCCTTGGCGGTTGAGGATGCCGGCGATGACTTCGTCAGGATACAAGGCAGCCAATCGGCGCAGCAGCGAGATCGTATCTTCGTCGGTGCGCGGCCCCATGGGTCGGAAGCGTGGCACCGGGACATCGAGCGTGGTGATCGCGCCGCCACGCCAGCGCAGAGTCAGATGGGCCTGGCCTTCGGCTCGCTTCACATCCAACATCACTTCTTCCAGAAGGGTGCGCAGGAGTTCTTTGCGATCGCGGTCGGTGGTGGTGGCGGCGTTCCACACTTCACGAAGATCGGCGCCGAGCGCTCGGAGGCGCTTAAGTTGCTCGGGGTTGATCGAAGTCGGTTGCTGTTGTTCGCGGCGACGTAGCTCCGCCTCCGCCGCTGCGAGATCCCGAAGACGCTTTTCCCATTCCGTTTCCAGGCCGCGAGCCACGAGTCGATTTTCGGGCTCGACGGCCCGGTAACAGCGCTCGGCCCGTTCAGCCTCGTACCGCAAGCGTTCGATCTCCAACCGCCACTGAGCGAGCGCCGCGTCGTGGTGGTTCTGGAGTTGTTGGACGGTGAGTAAGGTCGCTTCGACGGCAGCCGGGGTCACGGCGGCGAGAAAAGCGTTCGCCACGGCCCGGTCGATCGCCAGACCGCCGAGGTTGAAACAGTACACACCCCGTCCGTTGACGATGTCTTTGCCGGCGCAGTGATAGCCGGGAGTGGAGTTCCTGCCACGATAGTGGGTGTGTAGCCGCCGGCCGCAATGACCGCAAGTGGCCAGGCCCTGAAGCAGCGCAGAGCCTTCTCTCAACGCCCCTCCCCCTTGGTGCGGTCGCGGTCGAGTGTTGCTATCGAGCCGAGCCTGATTGCTTTGGAAGGTGGCCCAGTCAATGAAGCCGGGATGGTGGTTGGGAATGAGGACCGCCCACTGCTCGAGGGGAAGATGGCGCATCCGTTTCTTGACTGTACCGTGTTCATCGAGGTAGCGCTCGCAGCGAGTTTTGCCGTACGTGTAAGCGCCAGCATACACCGGATTGGTAAGGATGTGGTGGATGGCGGTGTAAGTGGGAGTGACCCAGCGAATCTGTCCTTGAGGCCCATCTTGCAGAGGGAAGGACAAAGCTTCGGAGCGGAACCAAAGCCAGACCCGGCGCGCCGAGCCGAACTCGGCGAAGCGCTCGAAGACCGTGCGAAGCGCGCCGGTAACGGCCGCATCCCGACAAGACGCGCCTTCTGGAGTTCGGACCGTGCGCGGTGGCGAGCCGGAAGCGGCGCGGAGAAGGGAAACCGGAGACGTTCAACTTCCTCGGCTTCACGCACATCTGCGGGAAGAAGAGGAGTGGAAGGTTCACGGTGGTGCGGCAGACGATGCGCAAGCGGCTGCAAGCGAAGATGAACGAGGTCAAAACCGAACTTCGGCGACGCCTGCACCATTCCCTCCCGGAAGTGGGGCAATGGCTGCGCTCGGTGGTCGGTGGGCACTTCCGCTACTATGGAGTGCCCATGAACAAACCGGCGCTGCACATCTTCCGGTTCCAGATCGGATGGCTCTGGCATCGCGTGCTTTCGCGGCGCAGTCAGAAGGGCCGTATCCCCTGGGACCGCATGCGGCGGCTGATTCACCGCTGGCTCCCTCTTGTTCGCATCTACCATGAATATCCCTTGCGTCGCATGGGCGTCGTCACCTAAGGCAAGAGCCGGATGCGGGAAAGCCGCTCGTCCGGATCCGTGGAGGGGGTTATGGGCAACCATGATTCCTACTCCGACTCCGGAGAATTCAAGCGTGAGGTTTATTTACGCCGAAACGACCTGCAAGTCAAACGCGGCAGAACTCGGGCTTCCGCCGCTTAGGCCCGAGCTGAGCGGGAGGGGCAACAGGGGCCGGAGCGGGACGGTTAGGCTGGGCTGTACCTGCCGTAGCGGTGCGTCAGGTGGTGAACGCGGCCTTGGGCTCCCACAGCATGTCGGGTAGCGCTGACCACGGCTGCCGTGCCTGCGTTCAATCCGGAGGCGGAGGACAGCACCGTG
>QHZK01000558.1 GCA_003224635.1 Acidobacteriota bacterium
AAACGGGAACGCGGACCCCGACGCTCAGCATGTAGTAGTCGCGGAACTGCTCGGCGGTGTGCTGCCACACGTACTGCACATTGAAATCGGGATAGAAATCTTTCCCAGCCAGCTCCACTTGCAGGCTCTGCCGCAGCACGATCTCCTCCTGCCCTCGAATCTCAGGGTTCTGGGCACGGACCATACCCAGGAGTTCGTCTACCGTGTAGCTGAGAGAGGTCTCTGTCAGCGGTTCCGGAGTGATGTCCGGCCGAGATGGAGAGCGGTTCAGGAGCTGCTTGAGCTGCGCCTGAAGACTGGCATGTTCCTGATGGTGCATCGCTGTTTCGCGTAAGAGCTTGGTCTGCTCCAACTGGGCTTTCAGCACGTCCTGCTGATTGCCTTGCCCGACCCGATAGCGAGCATCCGCAATCTTGGCGACTTGGTCCAATAATTTGCCGTCGCGATCCAGGATTTGGAGCTCCTGGTGTTCGTAGGCGAGCTTGAAATACGCCGTCTTCAATTGCTCCACCACCGACCGTCGAACGGCTCCAAAGCGCTCGCGTTCAGCGGCGGCGTCGTGCTGTGCGATCTCCCCACGCAAGCGAAGTTTTCCCGGATACGGCAAATCCTGTGAGACGCCCAAGCTAACGTAGGCAAAATCACTGTTCGTGAATCCGGCGAATGGCCGGGGACTGCCTACCGCGAACTGCTGCACCGTGAATTGTGGATCGGGAGGGGCCGAGGCTTGCGAAGGAACAAGAGTAGCTGCCTTCCAGGCGTGCCGCGCAGCCGCGATTTGGGGATTGTTGTGCTCGGCTTCGTCAATCAGTTTGGCTATGGGCGTGGGACTGCCTGAGCTGGGCTCCGCCTGGTGCGAGGCGGCATCTGGCGAGGTAGGCGTGTCTTGTGGCGCCGACGTTTGGCCCTGGTCTCGCCCGGAGACCAACCCCGGCATTGACAAGAGCAGAAAAATAGCCACGAGCTTCGCATTGATTCGTTTTCGTTCACTGTTCCGCACGTTGTTCTCCTTCTCGTGTTTGCGCGACGTTCTGGTCGCGCGGGGCGTGGACTACGACCAAGCATGGTCTTCTCTCCAAGGCGGTTCGACCTCACGCCGAACCTAGAGAATATCTATCGGCTCTGGCAATTCAGGCGCGGGGGGTTAGGCCTGGAACTGAGTCGCAGCGGAAAATGATGTGGCTGCGCGCGAATCAGACCGACACTACGGCGCACCACATCGCAGTCGTGGGAACGTGAGACCCTAGATCAGAAGAGTTGAATGGAGGAGGAACAGAGGAGCAGTTTCGGGGGGAGAATGTCCCGAGAACAAATCAAAGAGCTGATGAGGGGATTGAGTGCCGAGCAGTCCGCCGCTGGCCGCAACCGGCAACAGACCCAACGTGGCAAGCGGCTGGGGCGGTCGAAGCTCCGAAGGCGAGGTAATCGCAAGGTGTAGGGGAGCGACGGTTTGGTGCTTGCAGCACGCTCCGTCACCGTCGCTCTTGTGACACTTGAACTGCATCGCGCGGCAGCAATCGGACGCCTCGGCCTGTGTAAGGGAGCCTCCCCCACAAAGAAGAAACGGGGCAAAGATCGACGCAAGAAAGGCCAAGGTCAGAAGCTGGGCGAGTCTGCGGGAGTAGCGATACACGGCGTGAGTGTAATCTGATGCGCGCAAAGAAGTCAACCGTTGGGATCGAATCGATCGACCTGACCCATCGGCAAGACGCGGCTGCAATGGCGCATGGCTGACATCGCGGTCGGCCGGGCAAGCGTCGAAGCCACCGAGACAGCCGCAGCCGCCCCGGTGATATTGGACGAGCCGTTCCAGCCAGTGCGGACTTACATCGGTGAGCGCGCGGGCGGCCGCACGGTGAACAACAGGCCTTCCATGGGGAAGGGCGGCGTCTGGTCCGCGGTAGGATTCTCCTGCTTGATGCGCACGATCTCTTTCAGTTCTGCCCCGGACTTTTCCCGCTCGCCCATGGCACGGTAGACTGCAGCCAGATTCTGGTGCGCCTCCACCATATCAGGCCACAATCGCAGTGCGGCATTGAGGTGTTCGAGCGCGGCGTGGTATTCCTTCCGTTGATAGGCGATCTTTCCTGCCAGAGCCTGAATGTAAGCGTCGTTGGCGTTGAGCTCCACTGCCTTCCGAATAGCCTTCTGAGTGGAGTCAATGTCGTCTGGACGGTCGTGAGAGATGGCGGAAGCAAGGTAGTAGTAAACATTAGGGTCGTGAGCGCCCAGCGCAATGGCGGTTTCGAGCGGCGGCCTGGCTTGATCCGATCTCAGGCGGGTCTCGAGCGAGATTCCTTGGATCTCGTAGGGCAGGCTCCACTCCGGCCAGCGCGATTCGATTTGGGCGAGGAGCCGCAAGGAGTCGTCGTATTGCTGGACCATATCGTAAGCCATCGCCTCGGTTAGTTGCAGTTCGGGTGCGTCCGGCAGGGCGTGGCGGGCTTGATCGAGAAGCCGGATAGCGCGCCGATACTGCTTGTGCTTGATCAGGAACATGGCGGCCTCATGATACAGGTCGGCGCGGGTGGGAGCGGCGTCCAATCCGCGATTCAGAGCCTGGGCGGCTTCTTCGGGCTTCTGCATGGCGTCAAGAATCTGCGCGCGCAGCAGGAAGTAATCACCTTGGCGCTGTCGAGGAGGCGTTTCGTCCAGAACCTTCAACGCGTCCTCGGCGCTGGCGGAGTGGAAGGCGGCGATGGCGAGGTCCAGGCGTAAGTCGGTGGCAGAAGGATTGGCATCGACGGCGGGTTCCAGGAATTCTCGCGCTGCCGCGTACTGCTCAAAGTCGAAGAGCGCCTTTCCGCAGGTAGCCAGGAGGTCGGGGTTGGAAGTCAGCTTGTGGGCCGCGCGAAAGGCCTCAATCGCCTCCTGGGTCTTGCCTTGTCGGAGAAGCGCCTTGCCTAATTGCACGCGCAGGCCGGGATCATCAGGCCGAGTGGTGATGGTCCGGCGGAGGTTTTCCATGTACTTGGCGTATTGCTGCTCCGGGGGGAGATTGAGGAAGTCAAACAGCCCGCCGTAAGGCCGCCGGCGTCCTGCCTCCGGCCCAAGAGCCCGGAAGTCGGCCATGACCCTTTCCGCTTCCTCCCTTCGACCCAGATGGACCAGAACGCGGCTGTAATGCGTGAGGACCTTGGGATCTTTGGGCGCAAGTTTGAAGGCGCGCTCGAGAACCTCGGCGGCTTCCGCGTACCGTTCCAACCGCATGTAATCCTGGCCGAGGGCGTCAAGCGAGCCGACGTCGTCAGGCTCCGTCGTTAGCGCAAGCTTCAGATCCGCGATGGACTCTTCGATCCTGCCCTTCTGGTAGTAAAGGACGGCGCGAGCGTACCGGGCCGCATTAAACCCGGGATCGAGGGCGAGAGCCCGGTTGAAGTCCTCAAGGGCCTTGCCCGACTCGCGCACCGTCTCCGCGATGGCCAGCTCGTAATACCCCCGCGCGTCCTTGGGGTGTTTGTGCCCGTACCATCGGAGGTCCTCGAGCCCTTGATCCAGCTTCGCCGAACGGACCAGGCAGAACCCGCGCTCGCGACGCGCGATGTCATCGTCAGGCTTGAGCTTCAGATACTGGTCGATGGCGGTGGCCGCGTCGGCGTAGAACCCCACGTCCTGGCTGTTCTGCGCGAGGGCAAAGAGAATATCGGCGCGTTCTGGAGCCGCGTTGTGCGCCTGCATCAGCGGCACGATGGCCTCATCCGCGTGGCCTGTTTGCGTGTAGACGGCTGCGAGGTTGAAGAGGCAATCGGGATCGTTGGGGCGCTGCCGGAGGGCGGTCTGG
>QHZK01000559.1 GCA_003224635.1 Acidobacteriota bacterium
TGGACTCGAAAACGGTCTCGACCGCCACCTCAGCCTTGGTTTTAGTCAGTCCGGTGCGATTGACGACCTCCGTAATGATGTCGAGCTTAATCACACTAACCTCCTGAAAATAGGGCTTCTATCCTAGAAAGCGGTCTCCGCATTGTCAAGGTGTTTCTCCTGTACTATCATGCATCCCTTTGCGTATCGAAGATTGCCGATTGAAATTCGTTTGGTTAATTGAGCTATCAGCCCAGCACCGGGGTGTTCGATATGTCCGTCAAAAATGACCGTTGGATTCGCAGGATGGTCCGCGAACGCGACATGATCAATCCGTTTGTGGAGAGCCAGGTCCGCGAAGGGGTTATCTCCTACGGAGTGTCATCCTACGGCTATGACCTGCGCGTGGCCGACGAATTCAAGATCTTTACCAATGTCAACAGCACTATCGTCGATCCCAAGCACTTTGACGAGAAGTCCTTCGTCGAGTTCCGCGGTCCCGTCTGCATCGTCCCCCCGAATTCTTTCGCGCTGGCGCGCTCAGTCGAGTGGCTGAAGATCCCGCGCAGTGTGCTCACGATATGCCTCGGGAAGTCCACCTATGCGCGCTGCGGCATCATCGTCAACGTCACGCCGCTCGAGCCCGAGTGGGAGGGTTTCGTCACTCTCGAGATTTCCAATACCACTCCGCTGCCCGCGCGCGTCTACTCCAACGAAGGCCTTTGCCAGATCGTCTTCCTTGAATCGGATGAGATTTGCGAGACCTCGTACAAAGACAAGAAGGGAAAATATCAGGCGCAAAAGGGCATCGTCTTGCCGAAGATTTAGTTCGATCTCAAAACAGCTTGCTGAGCCTGTGTTGCGGGTCTCGGAGTCGCTGTGTTACCTTCAAAAGCTTAGGGACTTCCCATCGGCCTCGACCGAGCGGACCAACTTAATGATTCTGACTTATGCGGGCCGCATCCCGCGCATTGCGGCATCGGCTTTCGTTGCGCAGAGCGCCGACGTCATCGGCGACGTCGAGATTGGAGAAAACTCGAGCGTCTGGTTCGCCTCCGTGCTGCGGGGCGACATCGAGCCGATTCGCGTCGGGGCGAACAGCAACATCCAGGACGGCTCGATCGTCCACACCATGCTGGGGTCGCCCACCGTGGTCGGCGACTGGGTCACGGTCGGGCACCGCGCCGTGCTGCACGGCTGCGCGGTCGAAGACCACTGCTTGATCGGCATGGGCGCGGTGCTCTTGAACAACGTGCGCGTGGGCGAAGGTTCGATCGTGGCGGCGGGCGCCCTGGTGCTTGAGAATACCGTGGTCCCTCCGCGCAGCCTGTACTTGGGTTTCCCCGCGCGCTTCCAGCGGCAGCTCGCGGACTCCGACCGCGTCTTCATCGACATGCACGCCACGCACTACCTCGAATACAAAGAGGTCTACCTGCGGGAACGGTCAAGAGCAGTGACGAGTGACGAGTGACGAGAAGTTGTCAGTTATCAGTTCTCAGTTATCAGTCAAGAACAGAAGTCTAAAGTCAGAAGTCGAAGGTCCAAAACCCGCACGGGCTGTGGATTGGCTTTGAACTAACTTTCAACTTTAGACTTTTCGACTCTCGACTTTGTTCTTGACTGATAACTGAGAACTGAGAACTCGCAAACGTGTCCAAGCGGGCTGAACCAATCCGCGCCGTGAAAGGGACTCGCGACCTCCTGCCGCCCGAGACCTGGAGTTGGCAGAAGGTCGAGGACGGGGCCCGAGGTGTGTTTCAGGCGTACAACTTCCGCGAGGTCCGAACGCCGATCCTCGAGAGGACCGAACTCTTTGCGCGCAGCGTCGGCGCCGACACCGACATCGTGACCAAGGAAATGTACACCTTTGAGGACCGCGACCATGAGTCGCTGACCCTCCGACCCGAGGCCACGGCGTCCGTGGTGCGCGCCTACATCGAGCACGGCCTGTTAAACGAACGCGGAATCCACAAGCTCTACTATATGGGTCCGATGTTCCGCCGCGAGCGCCCGCAGAAGGGGCGTTACCGGCAGTTCTACCAGATCGGCGCGGAAGTCCTGGGCTCCGACCACCCGGCGATTGACGCCGAAGTCCTCGAGATGCTGCTGCTGTTCCTGGAACGGGTGGGCCTTCGGAGTTTCACGCTGCTGCTCAATTCGGTGGGCTGCGCGAAGTGCCGGCCGGAATACGTCAAGGTGCTGCGGCGCGCGCTCGGGAGCGTGAAGTCCACGATGTGCGTGGACTGCCAGCGCCGCGCGGAGTCGAACCCGCTGCGCGTGCTTGACTGCAAGGTGGAAGCCGACCAGCCCATCATCGCCAAGCTTCCGAGCATCCTCGACCATCTTGGTCCTGAGTGCCGGCAGCACTTCGACCGCGTGCTCGCGGAACTCAAGCAGCGCGGGATTCCCTACGAGATCACGCCGCGCCTCGTGCGCGGGCTCGACTATTACACGCGCACGACGTTTGAGATCAC
>QHZK01000119.1 GCA_003224635.1 Acidobacteriota bacterium
TCGAAGATGTCGCGGCGCTGGAACGTCGCCGACATCTCCAGGTGGTTTTGGATGAGGAAGCAGATCGTCTCGCGGTCCTGCGGCTCGATCCCGAGGCGGGCGAAGATTTTTCCCATCGCCTCGAGACTTCCCCGCACGTGGTCGCCTCCCGGCTTGCCTTTGCCGACGTCGTGAAAAAGCAGGGAGAAGAACAGCAGCTCCGGCTGCTCCAGCTCGGCGAGCACTTCCGAGAACTTCGGCTCCCAACTTTCACCAGCAGCGGAAGGCGGCGGGGAGGAGCGCCCTCCGAGGTCATGCAGGTTTTGGATCGTCATGAACGAGTGCTCGTCGACCGTGTAGCGATGGTAGAAGTCACGGACCACCAGAGCGTCAATGGCGCGGAACTCCGGGAAAAGCGCGACCAGCAGACCCAACCGGTGCATCGCGCGCAGGGCTTCCGGGGCATGCGGCAGGACCAGGATGCGGCGCAGATGTTCCCAGGTTCCAGGGTACGCGGGTGCGCGGTCGGCGACG
Source organism: Acidobacteriota bacterium (assembly GCA_003224635.1). Taxonomy (GTDB): domain Bacteria; phylum Acidobacteriota; class Terriglobia; order UBA7540; family UBA7540; genus QHZK01. The sequence continues at coordinate 514 of QHZK01000119.1, forward strand.
GCGCGCAAAGCCTCTTCCACCCAGCGCTCCGCTTCGTGGCTGAGCTCGATTTTATGTCGGGCGACCATTTCAAAGAGGCTCAGCACCGTGCCGACGTCGGCGAGCGCGGCCGGCCTGCGCGGAAAAATTCGGCCTCTCACCACGGAGAAATCCGCGCTCGACAGCCGCGACCTCCAATCTTGAAACAGGCCGTAGAGCGAGGAGCGGGAGGGCGACGCTCCGTCCAGAAGCTGGGCGGTCAAGCGGTCAATCGAGCGGGCGTGGCGAAAATAGGCGCGCATCCAGTCGGCCGGCGCGAGCGCCGGAGCGTCGGCCTTTCGGGCAGAGGCGGACCCGTGGCCGATGCCGAGAGAGGCGGCCTGGTCCTGAAGCTCATAGGTAAGAACGTTCGCGTCGCGCTCCTGGCGATAGTGGAGAAAGCAGCGCGTGCCGGCAAGAAACTCAAACGCCTGGACCGCGGGCGCGCGCAGCGGGAGGGGCCACTGGCTCTCGGGGCTCATCCAGCGCCCTGACCGATCGAGTTCCCAGATCAGGGCTAGCCAGCGACTGACGTGATAGTCGCGCAGGCCGCCCGGCGCTTCCTTGAGGTTGGGCTCGAGGTGAAAGATCGTGCTGCCGTGCTTCTCATGCCGCTCTCGCGTGACCTCGAGGAGGTCGCCGACCAACTCGTGACGGTGCCGCGCCATCAGTTCAGGAATCACTTCGTTGCGCAGCCGCCCGAAAAGGTCCTGATCGCCGGCGAGGAACCGGCAGTCAAGAAGCGAGATGCTGAATTCCAGGTTGTCGCGGTGAAGCCGGCCGCACTCGGCAAGGGTTCGGGCCGAGTGCCCAACGCGGAGCCGCAGGTCCCACAGGGCTCTCGCCATCGCGGCCACGGGTTGGCGAAACGACTCCGAAACCCGGCCGCTTTCGGAAAGGAAAAGCAGGTCGACATCCGAATAAGGGAACAGTTCCTGCCTTCCATAGCCGCCGACGGCGACCAGGCAAAAATTACCGGGCCCGGCTGGATCTGGGGAGAGCAGGTCCCGGTAGAGTTGCGTGACGACTTTGTCCACCAGCTTCGAACGCTCCCGCGCCGCCGCGAGGCCGTCGCCCGTGGTCTCGAACGCGTACCGGACCTTGGCGGATTCGCCGGCGTAGTGTTCGGCAAGGGTCGAAGAGGGGGCACTCGAGGACATAATTGACGGCCGAAGGCGAGCCTCACTCTGCTGAAAGAGCCGCTCGAGGTCCGTGAGGGAACGCTTTCAAGCGTACCGAAACGAAACGTAAGAAACAGCTATGGTGACGACTACCCCGCTGTAGCGGCGTCTATAATGGCGCTCTATGCCTGTCCTGGAAGGGAGCGCCGAAAAACGACGGTCCCTTCCACGGCAGGCTTCGACCGCCGCTACAGAAGCCGCAGTTATTGTATTTTGCAATCTTCAGTAGTTGGGAATAAAGGGCGCATTGTCGGCGGGGCTGAAGCCGTGCCCTGACGCGGCTCTATAAGGCGGCGTCCCCCCGCTCCTCGTTTCGGATTCGGATGGCCTCGTCAACCCTGGACAAGAAAATCTTGCCGTCGCCGATTTTTCCGGTTCGAGCAATTTTGAGGATGGTCTGCACGGCCGAGTCCACCAGGTTGTCAGGCAGGACGGTCTCAATCTTGATTTTGGGCAGAAGGTCCACCGTATATTCATTGCCTCGGTACACCTCAGTGTGGCCCTTCTGCCGGCCATGCCCCCGCACTTCCGAAATGGTCATACCGTCCACGCCGATCTCCCGCAGGGCATCCCGGACAGAGTCCAGACGGGAAGGCTGGATGATCGCTTCGAGTTTCTTCATGGACTCTCATCTCCTCTGAGAGGGCGGTCGTGGTATCCCGGTCGGTCGCTGGTCACCCGTCCCTCGCATTATAGCGACGTGGGAGCGGGTTGGAAAGACCTGGAAAAGAGACCTGGAAAAGAGCCGTCGAAAAGAGTTGTTCGAAAAGAGCTTGGCAGTCAACCGACATTTCGCTATACTCAGGGTGCGGGGTGGAGCAGTCAGGTAGCTCGTTGGGCTCATAACCCAAAGGTCGCTGGTTCAAATCCAGCCCCCGCAACCAACGAAATCATGAGCCTACCGGGAATTGGGGGAAGCGCGAAGCGCCGCAAACCCCCAAGACCCGCACTAAGAGGAAACCACTTGGGGAGCCGATGCAGTCGGCTCCCTTTTTTTATTTCTTCAACCCCAGGCTCACGACCTTGCTGTTCGCCACTCGCTGGATATTCGGCACTGCGTTCCCGGAGACGTTCATCGTGGTTGTGATGCTCGCGCGGCCGGATTCTACAGGTTGGCCCTTTTCGAACCGCTTTTACGCTATATTTAGGACCGCAGGAAGGGGGGCTCCCGGCAATGGCTTTGCTGTTCTCGACGAGGTTACAGGGCGCACCCTGGCGGAGGAGGCACTGGGCGCTTCAGAAGGCCGTTGCCAAATCCTTTTTGATGTCGTGCCCCAGCCGATGCTGGCCTATCGGCTGGACACTCTTCGCTTCATTGCAGTCAACGACGCTGCGGTTCGGCACTACGGATACTCGCGGCGAGAGTTTCTCACCATGACCATCAACGACCTCTGCCTGCCCGACGACGATCCTTGGTCCGGTGCGGAACCTCCCCGCCTCGATCCTGCCGGCCCTCCCGGGCTCCGAACCACGTGGCGGCACCGGCACAAAGACGGGACGCCCATCGATGTGGCGGTTTCCGGCGTGTCGTTGGTTTTCAACGGGCGGGCCCGCGTGATTGCTGTCAATGACATCACCGAGCGCAAGCGGGCCGAGGAGGAGCTCCGCCAGCTTTCTTCTCGTTTAGTGCGGTCGCAAGACGAGGAGCGCCGACGTATTGCGCGGGAGCTGCACGACGCGACCTCGCAGACCCTGGCTGCTCTGGCCATCAACCTCGGCGTCGTGAACGAGTCTGCCGGGAGCCTCAAGCCGGAAGCGCGTGAGGCCCTTGGCGACAGTTTCCGCCTGCTCGAAACCTGCACGCGGGAAATCCGCACCATGTCCTACCTGCTGCATCCTCCGATGCTGGAAGAGCTCAGCCTGCCCGGGGCGCTGCACTGGTATACGAGAGGCTTTACGGAGCGGAGCGGCACCCAGGTGTACCTCGAAATGCCGCCCGATCTTGGTGACGTTCCGGGTGATGTGGCGCTTACACTGTACCGGATCGTACAAGAGAGCCTGGCCAACGTTTACCGGCACTCGGGAAGCCGGTCGGCAACAATCCGGCTGAGCCGGGAGCCCGGCGAGATCGTGCTCACCGTCGCCGACCGGGGCCGGGGCATACCACCGGGAGTCTTGGAGCGGGATCTCGGGAAACAGAGCTCGGGGTCCTCTCCCGGTGTCGGAATAACAGGTATGAAAGAGAGGGCTCGGCAGCTCGGAGGCCGCCTGGAGATCCAGTCCGGCATCCAGGGGACAACCGTGACGGTAGTGCTGCCGCTTCTCCAGGAAGGAGCCCGTAGCGCCGGCTCTTCCGGGTAGAGTGGCCTCGTCAGCCAGCGCACCTCGACTCGGTGATCAGGTGTCACGAGCGATCGACTCCCGGGGGAGTCGTGAGCACCTTACGCATCCTGATTGCGGATGATCACGACGTGGTGCGCCAGGGCTTGCGCGCGCTGCTCGAAACCCAGCCGGGATGGGAGATCTGCGGCGAGGCGGCAACGGGGCGCGAAACCGTAGAGAAGACCAGGAAGCTCAAGCCCGACATTGTGCTTCTCGACATCATCATGCCAGAGTTGAACGGCCTCGAAGCGTTGCGCCGAATCCGAAAGGCCAGGCCCGAAACGCAGGTGCTCGTCCTCACCATGCACGAGTCAGAGGACCTAATCGGCCAGGCGCTCAAAGCCGGCGCTCGCGGGTTCATGCTGAAATCGGACGCAGGGCGGGACCTGATCACCGCCATCGACGCTCTCAGCCGGCGCAAACCGTTCTTTACCTCCAAGGTCGAGCAAATGGTGCTCGAAGGCTACCTGGAAGGCGCAGCGCCGGGCGCGACCGAAGAGGCCCCGCGCAGTCGCCTCTCCGCCCGCGAGCGCGAGATCGTCCAGCTCCTGGCAGAGGGCAGGACCAACAAGGAGATTGCCGCCCGACTGGAGATCAGCACGAAAACCGTGGAAACCCACCGGTCGAGCATCATGCACAAGCTCAATCTCCACTCGGTCGGGGAACTCACCCGCTACGCCATCCGCAACAAGATCATCGAGCCGTAGCATCAAATCGCCACGGACTCCTGATACTCGCCAAAGGCTCGGCGCATGGCGTCCGAAATTTCGCCCACGGTCGCGTGCGCGTTGGTGGCGTCGAGAATCGCGGGCATCAGGTTGGGTTCGGAGCGCGCGGTCGCTTCGACTTGCTTTAACGCGGCGGTGACGCGCGCGCTGTCGCGGCGGCGGCGCAGCTTCTGCAACCGTTCCACCTGGGCGCGCTCGATTTCGGGATCGATGCGCAGGAGGGGCAGCGAGGACGCTCCTTCCACAATGTAGCGATTGACGCCCACGACGGTCTGGTCCCCGGCTTCCACGGCCCTCTGGTATTCGTAGGCGGCTTGCTGGACCTCCCGCTGCACGTAGCCGGTCTCGATGGCGCTGAGGACTCCCCCGAGGGCATCAATCTTGCGGATGTACTCCTCCGCCTTCCCCTCGATTTGCGTGGTGAGGTTCTCGACAAAGTAGGAGCCTCCCAGCGGATCGACCGTGTTCGCGACGCCGGTTTCATGGGCCAGGATCTGCTGCGTGCGCAACGCGACGAGCGCGGAAGCTTCCGTGGGCAGTGCCAGGGCCTCATCGCGGGAGTTGGTGTGAAGGGACTGCGTCCCGCCCAGCACGGAGGCCAGGGCCTGGAGCGTGACGCGAACGATGTTGACGTCGGGCTGCTGCGCGGCCAGCGTGCTCCCGGCCGTCTGCGTGTGGAAGCGGAACAGCCACGACCGGGGATCGCGCGCCTTGAACCGTTCGCGCATGATCCGCGCCCACAGCCGGCGCGCGGCGCGGAATTTTGCCACTTCCTCGAGCAGGTCGTTGTGCGCGCTCAGGAAAAACGACAGGCGGGGCGCAAAGTCATCGACGGCGAGCCCCCGCGCGCGCGCCGCCTCGACATAGGCAATGGCGTTGGCCAGCGTGAAGGCCACCTCCTGGACGGCGGTCGAGCCTGCCTCGCGGATGTGATAGCCGCTGATCGAAATCGTGTTCCATTCGGGCGCCCGTTCGCGGCAGAAAGCGAAAATATCCGTGACCAGCCGCAGCGCCGGGCCGGGCGGATAAATGTACGTGCCGCGCGCGATGTATTCCTTCAGGATGTCGTTCTGCACCGTTCCCGAAAGTCTTGCGAGGTCGGCGCCTTGCTTTTCGGCCACCGCAAAATAGAGCGCCAGCAAGATCGCCGCGGTGGCGTTGATCGTCATCGAGCTTGAAACGCGATCAAGAGGAATGCCCTCAAAGAGAAGCTCCATGTCCTCGAGCGAGTCAATCGCCACGCCCACGCGGCCAACCTCGCCCCGCGCCAGAGGGTGGTCGGAGTCGAGTCCGATCTGGGTGGGCAGATCGAAGGCTACGGAGAGTCCCGTGGTGCCGTGCGAGAGGAGATAACGGTAGCGAGCGTTCGACTCGACCGCGCTGCCGAAGCCGGCGTACTGGCGCATGGTCCAGAGCCGGCTGCGGTAATGCGTGGGATGGATGCCGCGCGTGAAAGGATATTGGCCCGGGAAACCCAGATCGCGTTCGCAGTCCCAGCCTTCGAGGTCGTCGGGCCTGTAGTACGCCTTGGTCTCGAGCCCCGAGGCGGTCTTAAACGCCGGCTTGTCCTTTTCGTGAGCGCTCATGGGAGAACAGGTTCTAGGTTCCAGGTTTCAGGCGCCAGGTATTGGCCGGGTTCGAGGGGAAACCTGACACCTGGAACCTGGAACCTATCTCACGCTTCGCGCCTTCGCAAATGAGTAAAGGCAGAAGATGATGAGAAGAACGGTGAAGCCGGCGACCAAGCCGAAGGCGGTGAGGCCAACGGACGGGGCCTGGCGGTAGTCCCGCCATTCCGCGAACGAGACCGCAGCGCCGGCCACAGCCAGGCACAGGAATGCCACGCCCACGACCATGTGGAAGGTCCTCTGCGCGTGGCGAAACAGCCGAGATAACATCGTTAGGGCAGCTCCAGCGGCAGCCGCGCAGGGATTGCGGGTCGGTGCGCCGCTCCCTGGTCGTCGCGCTTCTGCGGGAAGGGGCGACCGTACGCCTTGCACAGAATTCCCTATGCTATCTTAAGAAGGAATCGCAAACCACGTCAATTCGGATTCTGGTAGTGGTGTGACACCACTACCCGGATTCTTAACTGAGGGCCGCGAAGCGGCGTCATGAGGCGCAAAGCGACGCGCGAGTGGAGAGCCCCTATCCTTGACTTGCGGCGGTCCGTGCAACATACTACAAATTCATGATATCATTACGTATTTTCCGTGTGGCGGGCTTCGAGGCGGCCGCTCGCCCCAAGGGAGCACCAGGGCTAGAAGGGATGGACTGACCCGAAGGCTGGGAAGACCCCAATGTTCGACGCCCTACAGGAGAAATTTCAACGCGTCTTCAAGACCCTGCGCGTCCAGGGGGTCCTGAACGAGCAAGCGGTTGACGAAACCCTGCGCGAGGTGCGGCTGGCGCTGCTCGAGGCGGACGTCAACTTTAAGGTCGTGAAGGAGCTGCTGGACCGGGTGCGCGTCCGCGCCCTGGGCGAGGAAGTGCGCGCGAGCCTCACGCCAGAGCAGGAAGTGGTCCGCATCGTCCGTGATGAGCTGGTCCAAATTCTCGGCGGCGACACGGCGTTTCTGACGTTCTCAAAGGACTACCCGACAGTTTTCCTGTTGGTGGGCCTCCAGGGTTCCGGTAAGACGACGACGGCCGGCAAGCTGGCGCTGTGGCTGGCCAAAAAGAAGCGGCGGCCCATGCTGGTCTCGACGGACGTCTACCGTCCGGCGGCGCGAGAGCAGTTGGCGATTATCGCCAAGGCGATCCAGGTCCCGTGCTTCCCGGGCGAGGGGCTCAACTCGCCGATTGAGCTGGCCCTGGCGGCCCGCAAGGACGCCGCCGACCGGGGCCACGACATTCTGATTGTGGACACCGCCGGGCGCCTGCACATCGACGAAGAGTTGATGCAGGAAGTCAGCGAGCTGCGGACACGCCTGCGGCCGAGCGAGGTGCTCCTGGTGGCGGACGCCATGACCGGCCAGGACGCGGTGCGGAGCGCCCAGGAATTTCACCAGCGGCTGGGGACGTCCGGCGTGATTCTGACCAAGCTCGACGGCGATGCGCGCGGCGGCGCCGCCCTCTCCATCCACTACGTCACCGGCCAGCCCGTCAAGTTCGTCGGAGTCGGGGAAAAATACGACGCGCTCGAAGTCTTTCACCCTGACCGGATCGTCTCACGCATCCTCGGTATGGGCGACGTGCTCTCCTTGATCGAGAAGGCCGAGGAGACTATCGACCAAAAGAAGGCGCTCGAGGTTCATCGAAAACTCCAGACCGATACCTTCACGCTGGCGGACTTCCGCGACCAGCTTCGCCAGGTGCGCCAGATCGGCTCCGTCGACCAGATGCTCGGCATGCTGCCCAAGGTGGGGATCTTCAAGGACGCTGGCAAGGTGCGCATGGACGAGAAGGAACTGATCCACATCGAGGCGATCATCAACTCCATGACGCCCCGCGAGCGCTCGAACCACGAGATCATCAACGGCAAGCGTCGCAAGAGGATTGCGCGGGGAAGCGGGACCAGCGTACAGCAGGTGAATCAACTCCTGAGACAGTACGTGCAAACCAGCAAGATGATGAAGACGCTGAGCAAGGGCATGTTCGGCCGGCAGCTCAGCAAGCTCGGTCAAAAATTAGAAGCCAGAAGTTAGAAGTCAGAAATTAGAAATCAGAAATTGGAAACCAGAGACTGGAAACTGGTACGATGCTGAAAAACTCTCGGGTCATGTCACTCCGAGCGAAGTCTTGTCCGTCCGAGCGAGCTCATGTCATTCCGAGCGAAGCGAGGAATCTCGCTCTGAATGGAATCAAGGGCGTGCGAGATTCCTCTCTCACTTCGTTCGGGACCGCCTTCGGCTCCTTGGAATGACAGGTCGGAAGTTTTTTTCTGATTTCTGATTTCTGATTTCTGATTTTCGGAGGAGGAGGTCTGTTTGCTTACAATACGACTGGCTCGAACTGGAGCCAAAAAGAAAAGCAGTTACAGGATCGTGGTGATCGAGCGAGAGAAGGCTCGGGACGGCCGTTTCGTCGAGATTCTGGGCCACTACAACCCCCGGCGCAATCCGGCGGAACTGCTGTTCAAGCGCGACCGGGTGGATTATTGGCTTAGTCGCGGAGCCCAGCCTTCTGAAACCGTTCGCAGTTTCCTTAAGAAACCGAAGGAAGCACCAGGCTCAACTTAGCCCACTGAGCGGTCACCGCGGCTGGAGCGGTGCTGACTCGAACCCGAGAATGCGCGCGCGGCTTGGGTGAGCGGTTCTGATCATACGGTCTCCCCACAACGGAGTAAGGTTTCCTTACAGCTCGAACGAACCGAGGGGGCCCTATGAAGGAGCTAATCGAAGCCATCGCCAAGGCGCTGGTGGATAATCCGGACCAGGTACAAGTCCGGCCAGTCGAAGGTGAACAGATCACGGTTCTTGAGCTTCGGGTTCACCCTTCCGACCTCGGCAAGGTGATCGGCAAGCAGGGTCGCACCGCTCGCTCGATTCGCACCATTCTCGGGGCCGCCGGAATGAAGCTGAAGAAACGTTTTACACTCGAAATCCTGGAATAGAAAGGGACGCACCGGAGGGCGGCTCGGACCCTCCACCATCCCGCGCGGCCGCGCGGCGTTCGAAGGCGCCGCGCAGGGTCCGCGGCGTCGGTCGCCGGAGGTCATGGCGCCTGGCGCGAGGTTGCGTCGCTATCGCGTGTCCGAAGGGCTCCCCGGCAACCGAGACCAGTTCCTGGCCATTGCGCGCATCCTCAGGCCGCAGGGTCGCAACGGGGAAGTTGCCGCCGAAATCCTCACGGACTTTCCGCAGCGGTTCGAGAACCTTCGGCGGGCGTACCTCGAAAGACCGGGCGCGCTGCCGGAGCCGGTGGCGGTCGAGAGCGCCTGGCCGCACAAGGGCCGGATCATCCTGAAGCTTTCCGGCGTCCATTCGATCACCGAAGCGGTCCTCCTGCGCGGCCTGCACGTCCTGGTCCCGCGACAAGAGAGGGTGTCGCTCGCTGCTCATCAATATTATGTTTGGGAGTTGACAGGCTGTCGGGTGGTTCGTGAACTTCAGGGGACATTGAGCGAAGTGGGTACCGTAACCGAAGTCGAACAGACCGGAGGAACGTGTCTTTTGCACCTGGCCGCGCATGACGGTCGAGCCGGCAGCGATCGGGGGAGTGGAAAGCCCAAGGACCTGCTTATCCCTTTCGCGCAGGCCATTTGCACCCGAATCGATCCCGAGGCGAAAATCATCGTCATCGATCCGCCGGAAGATTTATTGGACCTGAATTCGTAGCGCCGGCCCGGACCCGCTTCTGTAGCGGCGGTCGAAGCCTGCCCTGGAAGGGACTGCCGCTTTCGGCTTGTAGCGGCGGTCTATGACCGCCGTCGTCTTCGGCGCTCATAGAGCGCCGCTACAGCACCCATGATTTTTGACATCATCACGATCTTTCCGGATTTCTTTACCAGCATCCTGAAACACGGAGCGCTGCATCGCGCTCTGGACAGCGGCAAGGTGGAGGTCCGGATTCACGATCTGCGGGATTTCACCGACGACCCGCGCCGCACCGTGGACGATCGCCCGTTCGGCGGAGGACCGGGGATGGTTTTCAAGCCGGAACCCATCTTCCGGGCGGTCGAGTCGATCGAGCAAGAAGCCGGCGGAGCGGCCTTCCCCGTGATTTTGTTGTCGCCTCAGGGGCGCCTGCTCCGGCAGGCGGTGGTCGAGGAGATGGCCAATCTTGAGTCTCCCGCGGCAGGCGGCTCGGCGCGCATCGCGCTGATTTGCGGCCGGTATGAAGGCGTCGACAACCGCGTGCAAGAGGCGCTGGCCACGGACGAGCTTTCCATCGGCGACTACTTGCTGAGCGGCGGGGAGCTTGCGGCCGCGGTCGTGCTGGAGAGCTGTACTCGCCTCCTGCCCGGGGTGATGGGCAATCAGGCGTCGGGCGAGCAGGAATCCTTTGCGCCCGTCGCGGCCGTCGAAGCGCGCGCGGCAAGGGACCGCCAATCGACCCTCGCGGGCGGCGCGCTCTCGGGCCGGCACGGGCTGCTCGATTTCCCGCAGTACACGCGGCCCGCCGAGTTCCGCGGGCTGCGGGTCCCTGAGGTGCTGCTCTCAGGAAACCACGAACAGATTCGCCGCTGGCGCCGCCGCCAGGCGCTCGAAAAGACCTGGCGCAAGCGGCCCGACTTGCTTGAGAATTGCGTCTTGAGCGATGAGGACCGGCGGCTGCTGGAAGAAGTGAAACGCGCCGCGCTCGAGCCCGTCACTCAGTAGGGCCCGTAACTCAGTAGGGGATGGGTCCGGCCGGCCTGCTTCCAAGGGCCTAATTCCAGTCGGAGGAGAATTCATCATGCCAACAGCTCTTGAGAAAGTCGAACAGCAGCAGATGAGGAAAGGCCTGCCGGAATTCCGCCCGGGTGATACCGTGCGGGTGCACGTCAGGATCAAAGAGGGCGATAAGGAAAGAATCCAGGTTTTCGAAGGGGCGGTGATTCGCCGGCGGCGCGCCGGAAGCCACTCCACTTTCACTGTCCGTAAGGTCTCCTTCGGCCAGGGTGTGGAGCGCATTTTCCCGCTGCACTCGCCCATGATCGATATGGTCGAGCTGGTGAAGTCCGCGTACGTGCGCCGCGCCAAACTCTATTACTTACGCGGGTTGAGGGGCAAGGCGGCGCGCATCCGAGAAGCCAAGACCGAGCACAAGGTAGGTAGCACGTAGTAGGTAGTAGGTAGTAGGTGGTAGGTTGGGGTGGCACGCTGATGCGCGAGCGCGATCGGAAGGAGTTGCGCTGCACGAGGCGCCTCGAGGCCCATCTCCATCGGCGCGGCTGGCGCCTGGTGGCCGGCTGCGACGAAGCGGGACGCGGCGCGCTGGTCGGACCCCTGTACGCTGCCGCCGTCATCCTCGATCCCGACCAGCGGATCCGCGGCGTGGACGATTCGAAGAAACTCACTCCCGCAGCTCGCGCCGAGCTCGATCAGGAAATTCGGGCCCGCGCGCTCGCCTTTCAGGTGGTGGCGGCGCCTGCGGCGGAAGTGGATGCGCTCAATGTCTATCAGGCCTCGCGCCTGGCGATGATCCGGGCCCTTGCGGGCCTGGCGCCCCCTCCTGATTTCGTCCTCACCGATGCGATGCGACTCTGCGGCTGGGGCGACGCGGTTGAGTTCCAGGTCCCTCATCGCTCCATCATCCACGGCGACGCGCGCTCGGCGTCGATCGGCGCCGCTTCGATTCTCGCCAAGGTGGCTCGCGACCTGCACCTGCGGGAACTCGACCGGCTCTACCCTCAGTACCAGCTCGCCAAGAATAAGGGATACGGGACGGCGGAACACCTGGCAAGCCTTGCGAGGTACGGACCGTGCCCGGAGCATCGCCGGACCTTCCAGCCCGTCAGAGCCAGCTCGCTGCCCTTGTTCCCCGCCTCGCCCGGCCCCGAATAGGACTTAATTCCCTTCGGGACAATGAGATGCTGCTTGGCGCGCTCGAAACGGGACCGATGCACGGCGGCGGGCGGCGTCGCTGGTCGGTGAGAGGTCGCCTGATGCGTGCAATTTTGAACAGACAGGAGATTACAAGCGTGTTATTAATTTCGTTACTGTTACTTTGATTAAGGTGACAGCTTCCAGAGGTCGGAATTCTGGATCTGTCATTAATCCCGAGAGGTCGTACGTAACTTGCGCTCTCGGGAGCAGTGGGGAGAGCCGTGATAACCAGGGTGTTGTCCTGTCGAGAGCCTCGGCAGGGTGCAGGGGTATTCTCGCTGATCGAAGGTCAGAGTGCGACGGACCTGATCGAGCCACGCGGCCCTAGAGATTGCTTTCCAGGTTGTCGAGATTCACGAAACCTGGGCCCCCCGACGGTTACAACTCTCCGCCAAGGTCACATCAATCGCTCATCGAGGAGCCGAAGGACTTCGAGCAACAAGAGGCCTGGACCGTTCTTTTTTGAACGGACGCCTCAAGCCTCGATGTGTCATCTTTTTGATCGACCCGGCATTTGAAAACGGAAGGAGCCTATCCACATGCACAAGACCACGGGACTCACGGTCCGGATTAAAGACCAGCCTGCTATCCCCCCTCTCCACGCGAAGAGGCCGGCCGGGCAGGCGTTGAGCGCGAGTGAAGCAACTTTCCGGGCGCTCGCAGAAACAGCCAGCGAGGCCATCCTTTCGGCGAATTTGGAGGGGGAGGTCACCTACTGGAACAAAGGGGCCGAGCGAATGTTTGGCTACACGGCGGCGGAAGCGGCGGGAAAGCCCCTCGTACTGATCATGGGATCTGCCTGGCGGCAAGCCATCGAACGGTATCTGAAGGCCAGGCAGGCTGACGCCATGGAAAACACAATCGAGCTGGCCGGACGGAGAAAGGACGCGACTGAGTTCCCCCTGGAGCTTTCGCTCGCCAGGGGAGGGGACGACGGTTGCATCCTTTTCACGGCCATCGTGCGTGACATCACGAGGCGCAAGCGGGCCGAAGAAGCGCGGCGGCTGTTGCTGGACGGGGTGAAAGACATCGCCATTTACATGCTTGATCCCGGAGGGCGCGTTGCCAGTTGGAACCCGGAAACGGAGCGGATCAAGGGTTACCAGGCGGAGGAGATTATCGGCCAGGACCTTTCGCGGTTCTACACCCCTGAGGACGTCGAACGCGGCAAGCCGCAGCACGGGCTGAGCGTAGCGGCGGCCCAGGGGCGATTTCAAGAGGAAGCGTGGCTGGTGCGCAAGGACGGATCGCGGTTCTGGGCCGGTGTGGTGATCACGCCGCTCAAGGACGAAGGCGGCCAGCTCCGGGGATTCGTCGAGACGGTGCGCGACTACACGGGCTAGGCAGGGAAGCGCGCCGCGTGCAATCCTGAGCGACGGGCATGGGCGAGGAAGAGTGATGACTTCGGCTGAGCGCAAGGAAAGAATCAGCAACCTCATCAACCAGAGCCACGCCGCGCTGCTGAACGCCAAGAAGGAGTGGCACGAGAAGGGGGAGACCGCGGCGCTGCGGGCGTTCGTGGACACCCTGGGTCTCGTCGTCACCACGCTGAAGAACCTGCTCGAGGAGGTCACGCCCCAACTCCGACAACAGGCGGCGACGATGAACGAAATCGAAGCGACCCGGCTCTCCGCCATCACCGAGCGGATCACGTCGCTCCACCAGGAGATCGACACCCTGATCCGCGAGCTGCAGAAACTCCTCGCCACTCGCACGCCGTAGGGTCTGGTGGCCTCACCCCGTCCCCCCTCTCCAAGGGAGATTCCGCTGTAGCGGCGGTCTGTGACCGCCGGTCGGCGCCTGTAGCGGCGGTCTGCGACGTCTGTGACCGCCGGTCGGCGCTCATAGAGCGCCGCTACAACTCTGCACCACTTCAATTCAAGCGGAAATAAGGCCACCGGGAAGGACGGCTACTCGTGCAGGACGACGTTGAGGAGCGGAGCGTGAACCTCTATTTGGTCGTCGCTGTATTCGACGAAGCCTAACTTCCGAAATTTGCTCATAAAGAAACTGATTCTGGCGCGGGTCGTACCGACCATTTGGGCCAAAGTCTCTTGACTGATCCTGGGGACGATCGCCTCCGGCTTGCCTTTCTTGCCGAAGTGGGCGAGCACCAGCAGGATCCGCGCCAGGCGCTTCTCGCTGGAGTTGAACAACTGGTCTACCAGGGCCTCCTCGTATTGCAGGTTGCGCAAGAGCAGATACGCCAGGAAATGTTCTGACAACGCGCGCTCGCGCAGGGCGCGCACCATCGCCCCCTTTTCAATCCTGAGAAGGGAGCAATCCGTGAGAGCGGTCGCCGTCTCTATGCGGACCGTCCGGCCGCTGAGGCATCCCTCACCAAAGAAATCACCGGGAGAAAGGAGCGCGACAACTCCCTCTTTGCCTGCCGGGGACAGCACGGCGAGCTTCATCCTTCCCTTCTGGATGTAAAACACCGCATCGGCAGCGTCCCCTTGCGAGAAGATGGCGCCGTTCTTTCGATATTCCACCACGGTCCGTCCCGTGCCGACTTCTTTGAGGAAAGCTCTGAGATCAAACGGCCGGATCATCGCCGGCGTCACCGCTCTGGTTGCCATCACCGCCTCCTTCGAAGGGCGGTCGCGCCAGTCCACGCCGAGGCTGTTCCACTGGCGCGCACGCACGCGGCTGGCGAAACGTTCCGCTTCGAGGCCGCGCGCAAGACGGGCGGGAGCGCCACCCGACCGATACGGCAATCTAAGCGCAGGTGGCTTTGCGCTGCTCCCCCCGAATCGTGCCCTAATAATAATATAGTATAGTACCGGTCTAGGAAATCCAACGTCTGTTCGAAATCATCCACACTGGTTATTTCTTATATAGTAACTCCGACTAACCCGTGCTATAATCTCGATGGGGGAACGAAAGCGGCGGGTCCTGGGTAGTGGGCTTGCTTTAGCGAGACTGGCAACTTGCTGGCCTAGGCATGTAGCGGCGCTCTATGAGCGCCGTTCGGCAGTCCTTTCCCGGGCAGGCTTCGACCGCCGCTGCAGCTAAGCTTTGAGAGGACTAGGGGGGACCGGCGACCGGACTCCCATGGGAATCGAAGGAAGCCGGGCCCGGATTTTGAGATTTTTTCGACCAAACGAAGCCGCCAGCTTACATGGAATCAGCAAGTTAACTTAAGACGGGGCGCAAAACGAAGCCAATCTAAGGCCTAGCCGAGTTGATTTCGAGGGCCTTTTAGGAAAACGAAGCCAAAACCACCCAATGAAGTGGGGACGGGATTCTGTAGCGGCGGTCGAAGCCTGCCCTGGAAGGGACCGCCGAACGGCGCTCATAGAGCGCCACTACAGCGAACCAGCGGACGAGGATAGAGAATGGCGTCACTGCTCATCAAAGGCGGGCGGGTAGTTTCACCCGAGGACGGCCTGGACGGCAACCTCGACGTCCTGGTTGAGAACGGCGTCGTCCGTCGTGTCGCGCCCGATCTCGCGCTCCGCGCCGACGAAACTGTGGACGCCCGCGGTCAGGTGGTCTCGCCCGGATTCATCGACCTGCACGTCCACCTGCGGGAGCCCGGCGATTCGGACTCGGAAACGCTCGAGACGGGCCTCGCGGCGGCAGTAGCCGGAGGGTTCACCGCCGTGTGTGCGATGCCCAACACCCGGCCCGTGAACGACTGCGTTGAGTCCACTCGCGCTCTGATCGAGCGGGCGCGGCAGGTGGGACTTGCTCGAGTGTTTCCTGTCGCCGCCGTTTCGGCCGGCAGCGAAGGCGAGACGCTGACCGATTTTCGAGCGCTGGCCGAAGCGGGCGCCGTGGCGTTCTCGGATGATGGCCGTCCGGTCAAGACGGCCGGGCTGATGAGGCGGGCGTTCCAGGCCGCCAGGCCCCTCGGCTTTCCCATCATCGAGCATTGCGAAGACCCGAGCTTGAGCGCGGGCGGCCTCGTCAACGAGGGCGAGGTGGCGGAGCGGTTGGGCCTTCGAGGCATCCCCGATACTTCGGAGGAGGCGTGCCTGGCGCGCGACTTGGTGCTGGCCGAAAACACGGGCGCGCGTTTGCACGTGGCGCACCTTTCAACGCGCGGCGCCCTCACTATGGTCCGGGCGGCCAAGCGGCGCGGCATTCGCGTCACGTGCGAGGTGACGCCGCATCACTTCACGCTCACCGAGGAGTCTGTGGTCCAGCACGGCGCAAACGCGAAGATGAACCCGCCGCTTCGCAGCGCCGAGGACGTCAAGGCCCTGGTCGCCGGCATCGCGGATGGCACCGTGGACGCAATCGCCACGGACCACGCCCCCCACGCGCCCCGGCTCAAGGCAAGGCCGCTCGACGAAGCGCCCTTCGGGATTATCGGCCTCGAGACCGCCCTCGGGCTCGCCCTTACTCATCTGGGCCACACCGACAAAGTCTCCCTGTGGCAACTCGTCGTGCTGCTCAGCGCCAACCCCTCGCGCATCATCAATCGAATCGGCGACACGGCGCTCGGCGAGATCAGGGTCGGAGGCCCGGCGGACCTCACCATTTTCAACCCCGAAGTGGCATGGACCTACCGTGCCGCTGAAGGCCGCTCCAAGAGCCGAAATTCCCCGTTCGACGGCTGCAAGCTAAGGGGGGCCGTGACCGCCACCATTGTGGCGGGAAAGATTGTGTACCGGCGGCCCGCGCGGCAAGCTGCATAGGCTAGGCCGGACAGAATGCAGGGAAGGGGGCCTTCTACCGTGTTCCGCCGTGCCCTCTAACATTCTTCACTTCAGCGCTGGAGCCGGCTCCCCGGCTTCACCGCAGGAATTCCCGACTTGCAAAGAGGGCACTGGGCGGGGTCGTAGTTCTGGACCTCGAGGGTGACCAGCGCGGCTTTCGGTCGACCGAGGTCGACGGCGCCGCCGCTGCGGTCGATCAGCGCGCCCGCGCCGACCACTTTGGCGCCAGCCTGCTCGACGCAATTTATCGTCTCGCGCGTCGAGCCTCCGGTGGTGATCACGTCCTCGACGACCAAGGTCGGTTCACCGGACGCGAAACTGAAGCCGCGTCGCAAGGCCATGACCTTGTCCTGCCGCTCGGTGAACACCGCGCGGACGTTGAGAGCGCGCGCGACTTCATGAGCCACAATCACTCCGCCGAGCGCCGGAGCGGCAACCACCTTCGCGCCGAGATGCCGAAGCTTTCCGCCGAGCTCCGAGCACAACTGCTCGGCGATCCGGGGATGCTGCAAGACCAGCGCGCACTGAATGTAGCGGTCGCTGTGGAGGCCCGAGGAAAGAATAAAGTGCCCTTCGAGCAGCGCGGAGTGCTCGCGGAAAATCGCCAGGATTTCGTCTTCGGTCATGGCGGGAAATTCTCAGTTTGTCAGTCTCTCAAAAAATATCCTCGCTGTTCTGCCGACTGCCTACGGCGGACTGCCTATTGCTTTCTCTCCTCTGCCCGCGACCGGCCGCCTTCCGCAAACATCCGCTGGAATTCCTCCGAGTGCTTGCGGAGCTCCAGCCAATCGAAAAAGAGGTCGGGCGTTTCGAGCCAGACCCGGAACCAGGCGGCGATTTCCTGTTTCTCTCGCCGCTTCTCGGGGCTCACCCGCGGACTGGCGCCCAGGCTCGCGGCGCGCTGCTTCCCCTTGAGCGCGAGCGACCGGACCAGCTCGGCGCCTACGCGGTCGGTAGCCTCGCCATATTCCCGGTAGAGCGCGTCCAGCTTGCGAAGAGCAGCCTCGGCGCTTTCGAGGTCGCGGAATTCCAGGACGCCCTTGAGGCGTGTGGCGTAGGGCTCCTCCATCGGCCGGTGAACGAAGCGGTCATCAAACCGCGCGGGGAGGTCGACCCGCGTGCCCGCCTCGCCGAGCACGCTCGCGATGTAGGAGAGTGACGCTTTCGCCTCGGCTCCCAACTGCCGGCGCACCTCCGCCTGAATGGCTCGAATCTCCTGGGCGCCGGCTCGTTCGAGCGCGCGCGTAGCGCAGTACTCGAGAATGATCTCCTTCTTACTCTTGGTTTTGATGGCTCTGGTGGCGCTTCTTCTGTCGGACGCCGCGCTGGTGACCCTTGCGCCTCGCCGGATTCTGGCGTGCCGCCGGCTTAGCCGGAGTCTCGGCGGCGCTCTCCGCGGGCGACCGCTCGGCAGTTCCCTTCCCGGCTGGCTCTGCCATGCTCCTGGCGGTTCCGCTTTGGCCCGCCGCTCTGGTACTTGACTCAGGGTCGGGGCCCGCCTCGGTTTGACGAAGTTCCGCCAGCTCGCGTCGGTATCGTGCCACGTTGCGCTGGTGCGCCGCAAGGGTGCTGGCGAAAACGTGGCCTCCGTGGTTGTTGCTGACGAAATAGAGCGCGTCGCCGGCAGCCGGGTCGAGCGCGGCTCGGATCGAGCTCTCGCCCGCCGAGCAGATCGGCCCGGGCGGCAGGCCGGCCTTGCGATAGGTGTTATAAGGCGAAGCCAGGGCCAGCTCGCTTTGAGTGATGGGGCCGGTGGGCTCGTGGTCCAGGCGGGCCGCATAAACCACCGTCGGGTCGCACTGAAGCGGCATCCGCGCTTTCAGGCGTCTCGCAAACACTCCCGCAATCAGCGGCCGTTCGTCGGCGTCGGCAGTCTCCTTCTCGACCATCGAGGCGAGGGTGACAGCCTCGTGCAGCCGGGCGGGCGACTGCTGTAAGTCTTGAGGCAGCCTCGACGAGAGCACGTGCCGAAACCGCGCCAGCATGGTCAACGCCACGGTCGCGGCGCTCGCCCCGCGAGGGAAGCGGTAGGTGTCAGGGAACAGGTACCCTTCGAGCGTGGGCGCCTCCGGGTCGAGATCACGGATAGGGGATGGTTGCTCGCTGATGCGCACGAAGAGCTCGGGGTCGAGGCCCAGTTGCTGGTTGAGAATGCGCGCGATGTCAAACCGGTCGGAACCTTCCGGAATCACGACGGTGCAGAGGTAGACGTCGCCTTGGACGAGCTTCCGGTAAACTTCAAGAGGAGTGAGCGGGCGATCGAAGAGGTATTCGCCGGCTTTGACCGACCGGTGGCGCAAGAGATCGAGCGCGTGCAGGATAAGAAAAGGTATCCGGTGGGCCAGCACGCCGCGTGAGACCAATGACTGCGCTACTTCCGGAGTCCGAGTGCCAGGCCCGATCTCAATGACGAGGCTCCCTGAGTAGCCGCGATAGGGGCGCCGCAATTCCCGGTAGAGCAAACCTGCGGCGGCGAGCCCCAGGATGAAAACCAAGCAGAGCGCCAGGAGCCCCTTCTTCATTCGTCCGCTCCGGAATCAACCCCGCCTGTTCGTCCGTCAACTCCTTGGCCGTCCTCGGCGCTGCCGGGCGCCTCAGGGCCGCTTTCTTCGGATTTACGGCTGCGCGCCCGCTCGCTCGCGTGGTAGTCGAGATACGCCTGCAGAAGCAGCGTCGCCGCCACTCGATCAACCGCGCGCTTCCTCTTCTCAATTCCCATGCCGGACTGGCGAAGCATGCGGCCCGCCTCGACGCTGGTCAGCCGCTCGTCCCAAAGCTCGACCGGGCAGCCGAGTCGGCGGCGCAGTTTCTCGGCAAACTCGGCCACCCGTCCGGACATGCCTGTGGGACCTCCGCTGTGCCCGACCGGATTACCGAGGATCACCCGCTCGACCGAGTATTCTTCGGTCAGCTCGCGGATACGCCCGAGGTCGTCCGCCATACGCGTGCGCTCGAGCGTGGGCAGCCCCTGCGCCGTGATCCCGAGCGCGTCCGACACCGCGAGGCCCATGCGCTTCATGCCGAAATCGATGGCCAGAATCCGCCCTGACGAGGCGCTCGGCCCGCTCATTTGACTATGATACACCGCGACGTTACGGGAAGAGCAGAGAAGAAGCGAGCGACCTGCGCTACGCCGTTATCTCCGACTCTTCGGCGCAGGGTTCGTTCCGGTCGGGAGGCGAGGTGGGAAGGTCGATCACCATGGTCTTCTCGTTGCAGTGGAAGTACCTCTCGCAGCGGAGGCAGTCGCGCCAGATTTTGGCGGGGAAGCGTTCGCGGGCCATCTCGCGGAAGCCGCACTTCTGGAAGAAGTCCGGGGCGACGGTCAGGGCGAAGACAGTCTTAAGGCCGTATTGCTCGCCCTCGCCGAGCAGCCGCTCGGTAAGCGCCCGGCCGAGGCCGCGACTCTCGAGTCCGGGCGCGACGCAAAGGGAGCGGATTTCGGCGAGGTCCGCGGCATAGAATTTGAGCGCCCCGCACCCCACCACCTTTCCGTCTTCTTCGGCGACCAGAAATTCACGCACGCATTCGTAGAGTTCCGTCAGCGTGCGCCGCAGCATGATCCCCTGGGCGGCGTAGTGATTGATCATCTCAAACAGCGCCGGCACGTCGCCGAGCTCAGCCCTTCGAAGTTTCAGCACACACCTCCTTCTGAGAACCTCTTGCTGTAGCGGCGAACTATGTTCGCCGTCGGCGATCACAGATCGCCGCTACAGCATCAGCAAGCAAGAACTGCCTCCTTCTGTTTCCGCCTTTCAAGCTTGCCCTCGCGATGACGGCCGTCCTCGAGCAGCAGTAACAGGAGAGCCTTCTCGACGTGCAGGCGGTTCTCCGCTTGGTCGTAGACGATCGACTGCGGCGAGTCGATCACCTCGTCGGTGGCTTCCTGACCGCGATGCGCCGGAAGGCAGTGCATGAAGAAGGCGCCGGGCTCGGCCGCCGCCATCAGGTCCAGTGTCACGCGGTAAGGCGAAAAGATTTGCGCGCGCAGGTGCGCCGCGTGTTCCTGGCCCATGCTGGCCCACACGTCCGTATACACCGCGTGTGCGCCGCGCACGGCCTCTACCGGATCGTGGAGGATTTCAATCGCGGCGCCGCTTTCACGGGCGAAGGCCTTCGCGTCTTGGACGATGTCCGCCTTGGGCTCAAAGCCCGGCGGCGTCGCGATGCTCATCGCCATCCCGAGCTTCGCCGCCACCGTCAGGAGGGAATGGCACATATTATTCCCGTCGCCCACATAGGCGAGCTTCAGGCCGTCGAAAGTCCCCAGCTTCTCCCGCAGCGTGAAGAAGTCGCTCAGGGCCTGGCAGGGGTGCAACAGGTCCGTAAGGGCGTTGATCACGGGGATGGAAGCGTGCCCGGCGAGCTCCGCCACCGACGAGTGCGAGAAGGTGCGCGCCGCGATGCCATCCACCCAGCGCTCGAGGTTCCGCGCCACGTCTTTGATGGACTCGCGCTCGCCCAGGCGCGGCTTGGCGTGGTCGAGGTAGACGGCGAAACCGCCCATGCCGGTCATGCCGACCTCAAAGCTGACGCGCGTGCGCAGCGACGGCTTCTCAAAGATCAGCGCCAGTTGCTTGCCTTCGAGCGCGCGGGCAAACGAGCGCGGCGACGCCTTCACCTCGGCGGCGAGCCTGAAGACCAGGTTCAAGTCCGCGAGGGTGAGGTCGCGCTCCGCCACCAGGTCGTGAACGCTGAGCGTTTCGCGCTGGGCAGGTTCTCGCGCCGGCCCGCGAACCTGGGTCCTGGCGGGGGATCGAGCCGTCCCGCGAACGGATTCCCGGACGGGTACGCCGGACGGGGCCGGGGTCGCTACGGTGTTCATGCGTGCACCTCTTTCTTCTCCTCCTTCTGTTCGAGGGGGAGAGCCGCGAGAATCGGCCGCAAGGCCGCGATGAGCTGGTCCACGTGATGCCGCTCGATAATGAGCGGCGGCAGAAACCGCAAGACTTTCTCCTGAGTGCAGTTGAGCAGGAAGCCCGCCTCGAGCGCCCCTTGCACCACCGCCTTGCCGGGGACAGCAAGCTCGGCGGCGACCATCAGTCCCTCGCCTCGCACCTCGCGGATGACCCGCAGCTCGCCCTGCAGCTTTTCCAGTTGCCGGCGAAAATAGACGCCCACCTCGCGCACGCGGTCGAGGAAGCCGGGCCGCTCGATGATCTCGAGGAACTTCAAGGCGAGGCGGCACTGCACCGGTCCGCCGCCGAACGTGGTGCCGTGCATCCCCGGCGACAAGGCCTGGGCCACCGCGTCCCGCGCCATGAGCGCCGCGAGCGGCAGGCCCGCTGCCAGGGGCTTCGCCACCAGGACAACGTCCGGCCGGAGACCGTACTTCTGGAACGCAAAGAACCGCCCTGTGCGGCCTAACCCGCACTGGATCTCGTCCGCAATGAACAACGCTCCGGTCGAGCGGCAGAGTTCCTGGGCGGCTTTCAAGAATTCTTCGCCAATCGGAACCACGCCGCCTTCACCCTGGATGGTTTCGATCAGCACGGCCGCGACGCGAGGCGAGAAGCTATCGCGCAGGTGACTGACATCGTTCAGCCGCACAAACCTCACTCCCGGCACCAGCGGCTCGAAGGGCCTGCGGTACTTTTCCGGCCAGGTCGCCGCCAGCGCTCCAAACGTCCGCCCGTGAAAGGAGTTCTCGACCGCCAGAATTTCGACACGATCGAAGCTGCCGGAGGACGCATGCTGCTGCCGAGCGTAGGCGCGCGCCAGTTTCATGGCGCCGTCCGTGACTTCGGTGCCGGAGTTGGCGAAGAAGACGCGATCGAGCCCGGAGAGCGAGGCGAGCTTCTGCGCGAGCGGGGCCTGATAGCGATGGTAGAGCAGGTTCGAAACGTGAAGCAGCGACTCCGATTCGTCGCGTAGCGCCGCGAGAACCTCCGGGTGGCCGTAGCCGAGCGCGTTCACCGCCAGCCCGCCCAGGAAATCCAGATATCTCTTGCCGCGGTCGTCGTAGAGATAACATCCCTCTCCGCGGACCGCGAGAATGGGCAGGCGGTCGTAGGTCGGGACCAGCGTTTTTTTCTCGAGTTCCGCGATCTCTTCGAAGGTCATTGACAGTAGTCAGTTGTTTAGTCGGAATGCTCACGCCGCCTTTACAATCCGCGTGCCCGCCTGCCTGCCGTTTTCGATGGCGGCGACGAGGGCGTTGGGCACGTCGGGCGAGACGATATCGACTTCGCCCACCGCCTGACGGAGCGTTCGCGCGCACGACTGGAGCTTGGGGATCATCCCGTCGCGCACGATTCCCTTCCGAATCAGGCTTCGGATGTCACTCAGCTTGACGAGGGGCAACAGTCGCCGCTCAGCGTCCCACACTCCGCCGGACTCCGTGAGATACGCGAGCCGGTCCGCCTTGAGTGCAATCGCCAGCGCGGCGGCGAGCTCGTCCGCGTTGACATTCAAATATTCCCCTCGCGGGCCGAGCGCGAGGCTGGCGACCACCGGAACGAGGCCTTCCCGGAAGGCCACCTCCAGGATGCGAGGATTCACTTTGCGCGGCCGGCCCACAAATCCCAGGTTTTCCGACCGGCCGTTGGTCCGAAGGCGCAGCTTGCG
>QHZK01000120.1 GCA_003224635.1 Acidobacteriota bacterium
TACGGCTCTCACTTGAGCCTGGAACACCAGTTCGCAGGAGGCCTGGTGCTCAAGACCTCCTGGGTCGGGACCTTCGGCCATAAGCTTTACCGCGCCGAGGACATCAACCGGGCGTTCGGCAGCGTCGAGGCTAACGATGCCTCGGGCGCCGGTGATTCGTGGTGCTCCTCCTCGCGGCAGATACGCGTCAACTGCCTGTTCAAACGTCTGCGCGTTTGGGAAAACTCGGTCAACTCCAACTACAACGCCCTGCAGGTGGTGGTCGACAAGCGCATGAGCCACGGCGTGGAGCTGCACGCCAACTACGTCTGGTCGCACTCGCTCGATGAGCGCTCGACTTGGCACAGCGGCGCCACGACTTCCAACGGAGCAGCCGAAGGCTTCTCCATGGACCAGGCGCTGCCGGGTCTTGACTACGGCAACTCCATCTTCGACGTTCGGCATCGCTTCAGCACTAGCTTCGTGTGGCAGTTGCCCTGGCTGAACGGCCAGCGGGGCCTTGCGGGACGCGTCCTGGGTGGCTGGCAGCTCAACGGCATCCTTACAATCCACGGCGGGTTCCCCTGGACTCCGTACTGCACCGACTCGAGTTCGGAGAAGAAGTGCGACTTCAACCGCGACGCGGTGTCGAACGACCGGCCCAACCAGCCATTCTTAGGGAACTCTTTTGTCAATAACAACGCCGCTTTCGAAGCTGACCACCCGGGTTTCAACCTCCTCCCTGGCTATTTTTCCTGCGGCGCCGTGGGGGCCAGTACGATTCGAGGTTGCACGCCGACCACGACTACGCCCTTTGAAGGCAACCTCGGTCGGAACACCTTCCGCGGCCCGAAGTTCCGCGAGTTTGACTTCTCCATGTTCAAGAACATCAGGGTCACCGAGGACGTCAGCTTCCAGTTCCGTGCCGAAGCCTTTAACATTTTCAACCGGACGAACCTGGAGCAGCCGAGCGCGACCTTCGGCGTGAACACTGCCCAGTTCGGACTCTCAACGCTGTCGTATCCAGCGCGGCAAATCCAGTTTGCCCTGAAGATGTTCTTCTGAGCCGATCCATATAGCTCGCCACCAGTACCTCCCGTCGAGGCCGGGCCCAATATCCCCCGGCCTCTTTTTTTTTTGACCAGCTTTCAGCTATCGCCCTCTGCGGAAGGCTGAGCGCTGACGGCTCGCTAAAACCGCGAGGCGTACTGGCGGCACAGGTCGTCCGAGAGTTCACAGACCTTTAGGTAGTATTCTCGGGCTCTCGCGGCATCGCCCTGCTTGCGATATTGAAGCGCAAGGTTCAAGCACGCGGCCGCGTAGCGCGGATTCAAGGCCAGCGCCTGC
This sequence comes from Acidobacteriota bacterium, assembly GCA_003224635.1. Classification (GTDB taxonomy): domain Bacteria; phylum Acidobacteriota; class Terriglobia; order UBA7540; family UBA7540; genus QHZK01. The sequence continues at coordinate 1,327 of QHZK01000120.1, forward strand.
TCGTAGTCGCGCACGGCCTGCGCGGGGTCGCCCAGTTCGGCGTGGGCGACACCGAGGTAATTCAAGGCAATCGCGTCGCGATACCCCGACTCCATGGCCCGCCCGATTTCCGCTGCGGCCTCTCGGTATTTGCCGAGCTTAGCCAGAATGATGCCGTAGTCGGCATGGGCCTTTATGAATTCGGGTTGCTCCTGGACCACCTGCGCGAGCTCCGGCTCGGCCTTCTCCGGCAGGTTCGCCCTCCAGTAGACCTTGGCCAGCGCCAGTCTTGCCAGGAAATTACGGGGATTCAGTCGGAGCGCCAACTCGAACGCCGTCGCCGCCCGGCTGTCCTGCGCCAGCAGAAAATAAGCCCTGCCCAAGCCAAGCGCCGCCTGATCGAAGCTCGGATTCCTGTCCAGGCTCTTCTTGAACTCGCCCAGCGCCGCCTCGGGCCTCCCCCAGGCCAAATAGTTTTCGCCTTTCTCGAAGGGGACCACATAGAGCCTTGGTTCGGTCTGCTCAAGGCGATTGAGCACCAGGTCGGCCTGAGCGTACTTTCCCAGACGCGTCAAGTCTGCAGCACGAAGGATGCGATTCAGGGTTGCGATCTTGTCCTTGGGATTGGCGCGCTGGATGTCGGGTACGGTATCAGCGGTCGGCGCCTTGTAGCCGAGGTACCCGAGCGACTTCAGCTTTTCCAGGACCTCGGGGTCGGGCGACGCGGCAGCCGAAGCTGCGGCGCGAGCCGCGAATCTGCGGCCGAATTCGGAGAGCCTGTCGCCGAGCGAGGACGCCAGCGCAGAATGTGTGTCGATAATATTGGACCGCTCGCCCGGGTCGCGAAGCAGGTCGTACAACTCGGGTCGCGGAGCTTCTATGTACTTGAACTCCGGCGTGACCAGCGCGCGGAGTTCGTGCCACCCGAACGAGTCCCTGGGATAATAGGACTCGGCGTAACCCTCCTCTCTCGCCGCGGGCGCTTCACCGATCTGGCGCAGAAGTGACTGGCCTTGAAAGCCCTCGGAATCCGAGGGCCGGAGCTTGCATATCTGCGCGATTGTAGGCGCCACGTCCACGGTCTCGACGGGTCTGGAGACGGCGCGAGCTCTGGCGGTTTCTCCTGGCAGCTTCAGAATGAGCGGAACGCGAAGCGTAGCATTGTAGACGAAGAAGCCGTGCTCAGATTCGCCGTGTTCCCCAAGCGACTCTCCGTGGTCGCTGAGGACCGCAATCAGGGCGCTGTCGTAAAGATTCAAGGCGCGCAGCCGGGCGAGCACCCTGCCGACCTGCGCGTCATCGAAGGCGATGGCGCCGTCGTACGGGCGGACCGAATAGAGGCTGCGATAGGGTTCGGGCGAGCGATAGGGGCTGTGGGCATCATAGAGATGGAGCCACACGAAAAAAGGTTCGCCGCCTGAGTGTTTCGTCCAGTCGAGTAGTCGGTCCACGGTTGCGTCCCCGCTTCGCACCAGCAGGAAGGGATTTTGCGCGGCGCCGACGTCAAGGGCCACGTTGTCGTCGTACACTTCAAACCCTCGGCGGAGTCCCCACATGGAATTCAGAACGAATGAGCTGACGAAGGCTGCGGTGCGATAGCCGTTCCGGCGCAACCTTTCCGCCAGCGTGGGAACGCCGGCGGCAAGTCCGGCCGACGTGAAATCGCGGACACGGTTCGACATCGGGTAGGTTCCCGTCAGGATCACAGCGTGAGACGCGAGCGTGATGGGGACTTGCGCGTAGGCGTGCGAGAAGCGGATGCCGTCCGAAGCCAGACGGTCCAGGTTGGGCGTTTCGATTTTCGAATACCCGTAGCAGCCGACGTGGTCGGCCCGCACGGTATCGAGCGTAATCAGAAGCACAGAAGGCCGACTCGAACGAGCGGCCGGCAAATCTTGGGCAACGAGAGCTTGGGCGCCGGAAAGGGTCAGAGCGGGGATGACTGCGAGCGCGGCAGAGGCGCTGGTCCACGCTCCATGACGACCATCGATCATCGCAGTTCTAGTTTGTCTTATGAGCCGCGATGTTGGCCAGCATTTTCTTGATCGCAGGCGCCTGAGGGTCTGATGGATTGGCGTCGAGGTAGCTTTCGAGTTCGACGCTCGCCGCGGCCATGTCACGACGCCTCAAGTAGAGGTTCGCGAGCTCGAGGCGCGCCCGCGCCATCCCCGTCGGGTCGAGAGAATAGGCTTCTTTCAGATTTGATTCCGCTTTCGGAAGGTATCCCAGTTTCAGGTAGGAGCACCCGAGCAGGAAATGGCCTACAGAAGAACGAGGGGACCGCCTTAACCCTTCTTCGAGGCGTTCGACGGCCGCTCCGAACTTGCCTTCTTCGTAAAGCACGTGGCCGAGGTTGATATGCGCTTCTCCGTCCTGCTGATTGACCTCCAGCGACCTCGAAAGCACCGACTCAGCCTGGGCGTGGTCCTTCTTCCGCTCGAACACCGCGCCCAGATTGTTGAGCGCAGGATAAAGGTCCGGCTCGATGAGAAGCGCCTTCCGGTAGTGGGACACGGCAGCATCGAAGTCTCCGCTCCGCTGTTTTCTGTTGCCTTTCTCGAATTCGCGAAGCGCCTTGGGGTCGAACGGACGGCCGGGCGATTTGGCGCTGACCTCGTAGCTGCTGGCGCTGCCGGCGATGCTCCGGCCTCGATGGTCGCCAGTCTCCAAAGGCTCCAGGACGACATTGGACTGGGCCTTAGGGTGAATTCGCATGTCGAGCATCACATGTTGTCGGGCGAGCCGAAAACCCTCGGCCTCGACCACGACCCAATAGTCTCCGTTCGGAAGGGCGAAGAAAGTGTACTGACCATTGGAGTCTGTGAAGACGTCACCGGCAGGAATGTCCCCGGCGGCAAGAAGATGAACCAAGAGGCGTTGGGGCTGACCGCGAGAATCGGTCACACGGCCCTCGATGACTCCGCTATCCTGTTGCGCCTGAAGCGAAGCACTTGTACCCTGCGCCAGGCAGACACTGCACAGCAGGATCAATGCGAGTCCCGCACTTCGCCCTTCGCAAACGCTTGCCTCGACCATTGCTGACTTCTCCCCGCTTGTCGTGTCCCATTTTCTGGTGTAGTGTAGACTCGAAACCGGCCACGCCCACAAGCGCCAGAAGGAAGGGCCCGCCGATCACCAGGATTTTACTTCAGCCTATGGACGCAAGCAAGCCTTACCAGACGGGGTGCTGCGTTGTTGGGTTTCCACTTCGAGGGCTGCGAACCAAAGCCGTCGCGCCGGCGCTGGGGTTGCGCTGCTCTAGTGCGTCTGGGCGCGAGCGAATTCACGCTGAGCGTCGGCAGCGCGTCCAAGCGCCTGGTAGCCGCGACCGAGATTATAGTGGGCCTTGGCGGAATCGGGGGCGAGCTCCACGGCCCGCTCAAGCGCGCGCACCGCCTCCTCGGTGCGCTTCAGGTAAAGGTCCACCTCGCCCAGGGCCTCGTAAGCCTGCGCGTAGTCTGGATTGACTTCGACGGCGTGTTCAAACTGGCCCCGCGCGTCGTCGACGCGGTTCTTTTTCAAGTAGACGGCGCCGAGATTGAAGGCGGCGGCGAAATTCGTGGGGTCGAGCCGGAGCGCGCGCTCGAGGGAGGTCGTCGCTCCATCCAGATCACCCGCTTCCACCTGCGCCAGTCCCAGATAATAAGTCGCCAGCGCGAACTTGGGATCGAGCTCGAGCGCCGACCGGAACTGCTCGATCGAGCGCCGAAAATCTTTCTGGCGGTAATAGTCGAGGGCCTCGAGATACCGGATGGGCACCGACGAGGGCTCGTTCTTTTCAGCCTCCGCGAGCTTGCGCAGCGATTCCTCGTAGCGGCCGTGCTGTCCGTCGGCCATGGCCTCGGAGAACAGCTCGTAAACCTGGATACGGTCCTTGGGGTCGGGCAGCGGTTTACCGCTCGGCTCGACGAAGGAGCCGGCGGAGACCGCGACGTAGCCGAGCGACCGGAGGCGCTCGAGCAGCGCCGGGTCGGTCAGCTCCTTCCCGGCTGCGGCGTTTCCGGAGGCGGGCGTAAACCGCCGGATCACGGCGCGCCGTAGAGATTCCTGAGCTCGCGCGGATCGCTCCGCACGTCATAGAGCTCGGGGCGTGGCGCGTCAATGTATTGCCAGCCGCCGGACTCGAGACCGCGCAACTGGCCCCAGCGGAAATGGAGGAGCGGGAGGTAAGTCTCGGCGTACAGCTCGGACGGCCGCGCCACGGTCGGTCCCTGCCGGCCCAGAATCAGGCCCAGCAGACTGCGCCCCTGCACGCTCGCCGGGATGGGGAGCTTGAGTTCCTGCAGCAGGGTGGGCATCACGTCCACCAGCGAGACGTCCTCAGCGACCACGCGCGGCGCCGCGCCGGGAACCTTGAGGATCAGCGGCACGTGGAGCGTCGAGTTATAGATGAAGAAGCCGTGCGTTTTCTCGCCGTGTTCCCCCAGTCCTTCGCCGTGGTCGCCTGCGAGCGCGATTACTGAATGGTCGAAGAGGCCCCGCTGCTTCAAGAACGACAGCAGGCGCCCGACCTGCGCGTCCGCGAACGCAATCTCGCCGTCGTAGAGGTGAGTGCGATAGCGGCTGGCGTAGGGTTCGGGCGGGGTGTAAGGAAAATGGGGATCGTAGAGGTGTATCCACAGAAGAAAAGGCCGGGGAGCCTGCTTGAGCCAGCCCAGCGCCTCATCCATCACCAGGTCACCGCGCCGCTCAGTGAGGTCGAGGTTGGTTTCGTCGAGCCGGCTGAAGTCGAAGTGGTCAAAGTACGTTTCAAATCCCTGATTTAGTCCGAATCGGGAGTCGAGAACGGCTGCGCCGATAAAGGCAGCCGTCGTGTAGCCGTTGTCGCGCAGGACCTTAGCCAGGGTCGTGCCGTTTGCTGGGAGCTTGTTGCCGCTGAAATCGTGCATCCCCGTCGCCATGGGGAAGCTGCCCGTAAAGATTGCGGTGTGCGCGGGCAACGTGATCGGCACGGGAGTGTAAGCCTGCGTGAACCGGGCGCCGAGGCGCGCCAGGGCGTCGAGGTTAGGCGTCTCGATGCGCGAGTAGCCGTAACAGCCCAGGTGGTCCGCGCGCAGGGTGTCGATGGTGATGACGACGACGTTGGGCTTCGCGCCTCCAGCAGCAGAGGCTCTGTTCTGGGGGAGGACGAGGGCTACTGCGGCCAGCAGCGAGAACCAGAGAGCCCCCAACTGACAACGGACAACTGACGACTGACAACTGAGCGTTGACTCCATACCCCGGACTGGGGGCTCTGTCCTAGTCATACTTCTCGAAGCTCAGCGCCGCTTCGTCGTAGCCCATCGCTTGGAGTTGCTGGCAGACGTCGTTGACCATCTTCTTGAGTCCGCAAACGTAGGCGTGGATCCCGCGCTTGCCGGAGAGATACCTTGTGATCTGTTTCTGCACGTACCCGGTGTGGCCGGTCCAGCCTGGGTGGGGGCGGCTGAGTGTGGGAACAAAATGGAATCCGGGATTCTCGCGCGCCATCTTTTCGAACTCGCCGCGGTACAGAATGTCCGCTTCGTGGCGCACCCCGAACAGCAGCCAGACCTCCGCAGGTTGGGGCTCTTGATAGACGTACTGCAGCATGGCGCGGATGGGCGCGATGCCCGTCCCGGTGGCGATGAAGACTGACACGGGGTCGAGCGGCTGGCGCAAGGTGAACAGTCCGAAGGGGCCTTGAAACCGGATTGCGTCGCCCGGCTCTAGATGGAAAAGCCACGGGGAAACGAGGCCGTGAGGAACGATGTTCAGACACAGGTCAAACCGGTTGTCGTGATGCGGCGAGGAGGCGACCGAATAAGACCGAACGCACGCTTCGCCGTCGATTTGAACGTCCATGGAAATGAACTGGCCGGGCTGATAGTCGAACTCGCTTCCGTTCTCGATTTCGAACTCAAAATGCTTGGTCCGGTCGTTGGTGTACCAGACGTTGCGAAGATGAGCGATATGATGTGAATTCTTCACCGGGCTGCCCTGTACACAGAGACTCGTTCGGACCAATGATTGATTTTACGGTGGACCTGATCAAAGTGGAAGTGGGAGTTCGCCTCGGCTGTTCGCCACCCCTTTCGTGCAGATCCTAATGACGCCACTACTCCAACCTTGATCCAGCCTCTCCGACTCTCGACTCTCGACAACGCGCGTTGTGCGCCGACGCGGTCTGGGCTATATTATCAGCCGCAGCCGTATCAGAGGAGGCGTCGGCAAGCGGTGCGGAGTCTGTGAACGCCGCAGCTTGAGCCGGGTCCGAGTGGAGGGTCAGCAATTCGTCCTCATCCCCCGGGGTGCGAAACTATATCCCGAAGGCAATCATCCGCGAAGGGATGCGATTTACCTATGAATGGCGCCAGAAACCAAGGAGCCCCGATGAGAAATACAGCATGGCTCTCAATGATCGCCGTTGCAGTGTGCTGCACCATCTACTTGAGTCCTCAGATGCCGGCACAGCAGAGTTCTCTTCTTCGGGAGCGAGCCATAAAATCATTCCACTGGCCTGACGGAAGGCGCGCAGCAGTCAGCTTGAGCTTCGATGATGCTCGGCTGAGCCAGATCGATACCGGGTTGGCTCTATTCAGAAAGCTTGACGTGAGGGTGACGTTCTTTGTCAAGTCGGCAAATATCCAGGAACGCCTGGCGGGATGGAAGCAAGCCGTGGCTGACGGCCATGAAATTGGCAACCATACGGTTACTCACCCCTGCAGCGGCAACTATTTATTTTCGCTGAAGAATGCGCTTGAGGACTACGACCTCCGGAAGATGGCAGAGCAGATCGACGGCGCGAACGAGCAGATCCGGAAAATGTTGGGGGTCACGCCCAAGACGTTTGCCTATCCCTGCGGCCAGAAATTCGTGGGGAGAGGGCTCGACGCGCGGAGTTATGTGCCGCTCGTAGCTGAACGATTCCTCGTGGGCCGGGGCTACCTTGACGAGTCCGCGAATGACCCGATGGTCTGCGATCTTTCGCAGGCGATGGGGACACCAGTCGACGATCTTGACTTTGCCCAAATGAAGAAAGTCGTCGATCAGGCCGCTCATGAGGGGCGTTGGGCCATTTTTGTGGGTCATGAGATAGGTCAACGAGGATATCAGATCACCGATGCCAGCGCGCTGGAAGCCCTGTGCAACTATCTGAAAGATCCTGCGAACGGGATGTGGCTTGGCGCTGTGGAAGAGATTGCCAGCTATATTCAGAAACAACGTGCAGAACACGAATAGGAGAGCAGGAAAACTGGAGGTCACGCCGCCTTTCTGCTTCGGCAACTGAGAAGAGTCGGTCTTGAAATCCCCGGATAGAGCATCGACTCGAAGGTCGCACACAATCCTCATTTAACGCCCGGGTTCGCACCTTGCAGTATGAGTACATCCTACAATCACCTCGCCGGCCGGAGTGTGGAACGGCTGGCGGCGCTGAGCGACGGCATCTTCGCCGTGGCCATGACGCTCCTGGTGCTCGACCTGCGCGTGCCCGCGCGCGCCAGCGTCCACAGCCAGCGCGAGCTTTCGGGTGTCCTGGTGGCGCTCGCCCCTCAACTCCTCGTGTACATGATGAGCTTCCTGACGCTGGGCATTGTTTGGGTCGGCCAGCAGACGCAACTCAACCATCTGGCCCGCTCGGACCGGGACCTGACGTGGATTCACATCGCGTTCCTGTTTGCCGTTACCATCATGCCGTTCTCAACCCGGCTGCTGGGGGAATTTACCGCTTACCGCGTCGCGCTTCTTGCCTATTGGGCCAACATCCTGCTTCTCGGGCTTGCGCTCTATGCGAGCTGGGGCTGCGCAACCCGGAGGGGCCTGGTGAAGGACGACATGCCAGCCGAGGCGCCACGGGCGATCTGCCGCCGCATCGTCATCGCGCAATCGCTTTACGCCTTCGGCGCTTTGCTCTGCCTATTCGATACTTGCTGGAGCATCGCGTTCATCGTTCTCGTGCAGCTCAACTATGCCGTTGCGCCGCGCCTTCGACGCCGCGGGTGACAGGGATCGAGTTATGCTGCATTCGGCTGTAGCGGCGGTCTGTGACCGCCGGTCGGCGCTCATAGAGCGCCGCTACAACCTATGCTGCTTTGTTCAAACTTATCAATAGGGCCGCTCGGAGCGTCGATGAATCTGATACTTGCCCGCCTCGAAACGGACTGCTTCTAGTCCGGTGGCAGTGCGCTGGGCGGCCGCGATACTTGCCCGTGGTAGGCCTCATCCAGGATCACGAGGTTATTCCGCAAGGTCGTACCTGTGGCCCGGTCGAGCGCGGTGCGGGCCTTAACGTAGTCACTTTCGGTGACGACTTCGTTCGAGCGCGCCTGCGCCAGGTCGCGTTGGCTCAGGATCACGTCGTAGCTGGTGGCCACGCCGACCTCGAACTGCTGCCGCTCGTCTTCGAGTGCGCGCTCCTCGAGGATGCGCGTCTGACGAGCCGCCTGGTAACTGACCCGCGCCTGCTTGAGGGCGATCGAGGCGGCCTCGACTTGCTCTCGGATGCGGTTCTGCAGTTGGCGCAAGCGGACTTCTGACTGCCGCAAGATCAATCGATCATGCGCGAGATCGGCACGAGCGGTCCGGTTGCGCAGCGGGACGTCGAGTTCGAGACCGACGCTGTAATCCGGAAACTTGCCCCGGAAAATCTGCGACAGCGTCGTCCCATATCCGCCAAGAAAAGCCGGGTCGACGCTTCGCGCGGACGATGTTCCCGGGCTCGCGCCAGGCAGCGGCAGGGTGTTGACCTGGCCGGCGAGCGCGCTCCCTTGCGCCGTAGCGAAGAAATTCAGCGACGGCAGGAGCGCGTTGCGCGATCCCTTCAGGGCGAGCCGCGTGTTTTCGATTTGGACTTGACCGGTCTCGAGGTCCGGACGGTCCTGCAGCGCCACGCGCACGAGCTCTTCGAGGGGCGGGAGCTCGTCCCGCTCGGGCACCTCGATTCGGTCGGTCGGCACAATCCGGGCCGCCGAGACCTTCGCGTCCGCAGTACCTGTTCGCGTGAGGACGTCTTTCAGGACCAGCTCCTGTTCGAGGACCAGACTGTCAGCATTGGTCAGGCTCTGGCGGGCCTGGGCGACCTCGGCCTGGGCGCGAGTGACTTCGAGCGGCGCCAGCGTCCCCACTTCAACGCGGGCTTTATTGTCTTCGAGGAGCTTCTGAGCCAGGTCTAAAGCCTCGCGCTTCACTCGCACGTCCTCATTGACGCTCACCAGGTCCCAGTACAGGTTGATCACGTTCCAGACGGTCGAGATCACCTGCTGCCGAAAGACCAGATCGGACATCCTCTCGTCGTTCCTGGCGATGCGGATAAAGCGGCCGTTCAAGCCGAAGCCGAATCCTTGAAGAATCGGCTGCGTGAAGGTCAAGCCGAGACTCGAGGCGACATAAGGATTGAAGTCGAGCCGCCCGTTGTTGAGGCTTTGCCTCAGATTCGCGTAGCCCGCGCTCAACGTGCCGCCGGTCGAGAGGCCCTGCACAAAGCCGAAGTTGCCCGTCAGCGTGTGGCCGATCAGTGAGTTGCTGCCGGTCAGGAACTGGCTGGCCTGGGGCGTATTGCTGTAGCCGGGACTTATCGTACCCGTCAGCACCGGGTCGCGGAGCGGCACGGGAGGGCCGGTTGACAGCGGCGTTGCTCCGATGATCGACAGGTCGTCTTGCAGCGGGTTGCTGCCGGCGTTGAGGATCGCGCTCGAGGACGGCGTGAGCGGAGGCGAGCTGCCCGGCGGGGTCTCGACCGGGCCGCCCACTCCGTTCGGGCCTTCAAGCACCGTGAGCGGCACGCCGCGGAGCAGGGAGCCGGCGCGGGCGCGCATCAAGTCGGAGTCGGCGATGCGCGGCCCGTAGCGCTCGAGCTCGATGTCCAGGTTGTTTTCGAGGGCCAGGGCAATCGCGTCCTGCAGGGATAGATAGAGCTTGCCGCCCCTCGTCAAGGCGTCAACCCGGTCCGAATTCTGGAGCCTCTCGTTCGGCACGGGCGCCGTCCGGTAGGACCGCGACAGTCCTTCCAGAGAGGCTTGACCCGCAGAGCCTTTGGGCGGGCCGCTCTGCGCCGAAAGAATCTGCGCGGAAAGGACGGAAGTCCAAAGATACGTCCCGACAAGAAAAGACAACTGAGCCTTCATAGTGCTCCTCTACCTGATTGGGGTTTGGGATGAAAGACGCGCGGCTCGCCAGCAGCCCAGGTTCGTCACGCGGTGTTGTAGCGCGGCATGCTTCGAAGCAAAAGAATGCCGGGTTTCTGAAGCCCAGACTACTGCGATCCCTGGTGGACCGCGACGGGCTTCACTTCGATGCCCTCCCGCACCTGGTCGGTGGGGTTGATGATCACCATTTCCCCCGCATTCAATCCGGACAGGATTTCCGTCTCGGTGCCAAGGTCCCTGCCGACCCTAACCTTCTGGAAACGCACTTTATTTCCGTCCGTCACCAGGGCGACTTGAATGCCTTCCGCGCGCGTCACCAGCGCGTCGCCGGGGACCAGCAGAGGCGGCTGGTTGCGGACGTTCACCAGCTTCACGTCCGCATACATGCCGGGCAGCAGCGCGTAGTCAGGGTTGCGAATGTCCACTTCGGTCAAAAGGGTGCGACTGCTCGGGTCGAGTGAGTCCGCCGTGCGGGCCACCTTTCCTGAGAAGACCTTGCCCGCCAACTGTTGAACGGTCACCTCGGCCGGCTGGCCGGGCCGGACAAACGGGGCGCTGGACTGCGGCACGTTGATGAAGACCCGGACCACCTCGATCTGCGCCACGTGGAACAATTCCTTCCCCGACGCGCTGCCGGACGCAACGAGCGCGCCCACGTCGACGTTCCGCGCCGTGACCAGGCCCGAAAATGGAGCGGTGATCTTCTTGAAGCCCTGGAGCTCGACGAGCCGCCGAAGGTTCGCCGCCGCCGCGCCGATGCTGTTCTTGCCGGCGTTGACGTTCGCCTCCTGCGCCTTCCGGGTGCCGACGGCCACCTCATAATCCGCCTGCTTCTGATCGCCGTCCTGCCGGGCCAGCACGCCGCGCGAGACGAGCACGTTCCAGCGCTCTGCGGTAATCTTCGCCAGATGCTCGGTCGACTGCGCTTGCGCCAGATTGGCTTCGGCTTGGGCTAGCGCTGCCTCCGACTGGAGAAGGCTGGCGCGCGCCTGGCGGACCTGCTCGTCCAACTCCGGCGTTTCGATTTCCGCCAGCACCTGGCCAGCCTTCGCTCGGTCTCCAATGTCAGCGTAACGCCGGCCCAAATAGCCGTCAGCGCGGGCATAGATCGGCGAGTCGATGAATGCCTGGACGTTGCCGGGGAGCAGCAAGTCCGCTTGAGCGGGGGCGCGCTTCACCCGAGCTGCATTCACAACCGGCAGGCTTGATTTTTGGCTCCTCGCAGCAGCCTCCAGGGCCGCCTGCCGCCGTCGCTTAGGCAGGTAGCCGGCGAAGAACAGCGCGAGGAGCGGAATGCCAAGCGCGCAAGCGGCGAGCAAACCGCGCCGGCGGGGCTTCTCAGGTCCGAGATGGATGCCCCGGCGTGTTCCAGCGGCGCTCTGCTCGCCCGTTTCCACCAGCATTTCCGAGTCCCGTTCCATGTCACTCACTCAAGCGCTGCCCCTCGCGGCGGGGTGCCGTTCTCCTTTGCGGACGTAGCGCCGGGCTTTAGCCCGGCACGTGCCGCCCTCAAGGGCGGCGCTACAGGACAGTACCCAGGTCGCATTGCGTTGACAAGACCAGAATGCCTTACCACTTGCCACTGCTCTGCTCCGAAAAGTTCGGCGAAGTCCTTTGTTTTCAGCGCGGCTTCCAACAGGGGTTCGCCGACTTTTCATGCTTTGCGGGTGTCGCAAAGCGACATGACCACTCAGTTGAACTCCGGGGAAACATCCCCCTCGTGATATTCCTCCTCAATCTGACGGTCCAGGTCGAGCGGCGGTTTCTTGCGCAGGTAGCTATACATGATCGGAACGAAGAACAGAGTCGTGACCGTGGCCACGAGCAGACCTCCGATCACCGCCCTTCCCAAGGGGGCATTCTGTTCGCCGCCCTCGCCGAATCCAAGGGCCATGGGCAGCATGCCGATAATCATGGCGAGCGCCGTCATGACGACGGGGCGCAGGCGGATGAAACCGGCCGACAAGGCCGCAGCCAGCGCGTCCTTGCCCTCGGCGCGCTCGTCGTTGGCGAAGGTCACGAGCAGAATGCTATTGGCGGTGGCGACGCCGATCGCCATGATCGTGCCCATCAGCGAAGGCACGCTGAAAGTAGTCTGGGTGACAAAGAGCATCCAGACGATGCCGGAAAGCGCCCCCGGCAGCGCCATGAGGATAATCAGGGGATCAAGCCAGGACTGGAAGTTCACCGCCATAAGAAGGTAGACGAGCACGATGGCGAACAGGATGCCGAGCCCGAGGCCGACGAACGACGAGTTCATGGTCTGCACCTGTCCGCGCAGCGCCAGCCAGCTACCCTTGGGCAGTCTCGGCGTGATGTCGTCCATGATTCGCCCGACCTCGCGCGCCACTCCGCCCAGGTCGCGCTGATCGGCATTGGCGTAGACGTCCATCGTCGGCTGCACATCATAGTGGTTGACGATGGCGGTGGAAGTCCCGCGCTGCAGACTCGCCAGGTTGCTGAGCAGTTGCGTGGGCGGCGCGGCCGCGGCATCGCCGCTCAGCGAAGAGATCGGCGTTCGCGCGAGAGCGTCGAACGAGTCCACGCGAGACTGGGGCGTCTGCACCGCGACCTGATAACTGACGCCGTTCTGGGGGTTCAGCCACTGGTTCGGCGCCACCTGCCCGCTCGAGCTCAAGGAGATCAGCAGGCTGTCGGCTACGTCCCGCTGCGTCAGGCCGACCTGGTTGGCCTTGCTGCGGTCCACGTTGATCCGCACTTCGGGGTAATTCACTTCCTGGTGGACGTGAACGTCGACCGCGCCTGGAATCAGCGCCACGCGCCGCTCGATTTCCTCCGCAATCTGGTAGTTGGCCTGCGCATTGCGCCCGACCACCTGGATATCCATGGGCGCGGGCAGGCCGAAATTCAGAATCTGATTGGTGATGTTCGCCGCCTGAAAGAAAAACGTCAGGTCGGGGAATTTGGCTCGAAGGTCGTCCCGCAGTCTGCGGGTGTAGTCCTGGGTGGGACCGTGATGTCCCCCGCGGAGCGAGATCAGGATTTCGCCGTCGCCCGACCCGATCGTGGCGCTGTCGCTGAAGGCGAGATTGATGCCGGAGTTGGGAAGGCCGATGTTATCCAAGATTGAATCCAGCTCCTCGGCCGGGATCTCGCGGCGGATTTCGTCTTCAACGCGGGCGAAAATGCTTTCCGTCTCTTCGATGCGCGTTCCCTGCAGGGTCCGCACGTGCAGGCGCATCTGGCCCGAGTCCACGTAAGGGAAGAAGTCTTCGCCGACCCACAACGACAAGCTCAGAGAGCCAACCACGAAAACTGCGAATGCGATTACGACCGCGCGGCGGTGTTCGAGACTCCACCCAAGCGCGCTCCGGTAATTATTGCGCAGGCGCTCGAACTGGCGATTGAAGGCATAGTGGACGCGCCAGATCAAGCCGTGCCCCTCAGCCTCCTCTTCGCCTTGCTGATAGACC
>QHZK01000562.1 GCA_003224635.1 Acidobacteriota bacterium
CGACTCCCTCTCCGGTGTCCCCAGTAAGCATTAGTTTCACGGTGGGAGCAACGACACCGACCTTTTGCAGGAAGGCCCTGCGCGTCCAGTCTTGCCTGAGTGTCATGCACGTCCCCTCCTATTCGCTTGTCGCACCCCAAGACGGGTTAACTGATGATCGGTGAATCGCATTCTGCTCGCCTTTCGTACTTCCTGAGCGGCAAACGCCATCCTAAACCACGTGGTGACGTTTTCGCCAGACTAGCGCTAGTCTCCATCCGATATCGGAATGGTTGAATTCAACGTGCGGGGAGGGTCGGTGACTGGCCCTGCGCCGGCACCGCTGGCGGGCGTTGACCAAAACCCGCAGCCTTGAGCAAGGGTATGAGCGCGGCCAGGCCGAGCAAGACAATTGCTAGGAAGCTCCGCCTATGTCACACCTCCGGAGCTCCTGGTACCAGTTGGTCAGCGGACAAGATACCACCACGAATTAATCAAGGCAAGACAGCGTGCCTGCAAGAAAAGCAAAAGGATTGGCTGTGAGCAAGTCCCCCAGCAACGCCTTAACATATTGGTGACTTGGGCTGTTATCGCCAGAGATCATTTCCTTTTCCGTACGGTTGAGGGACAAGAGACCGCCACCGTTCCGCCTGCGTACACGGGGAATGTGGCTATCCCTGCTGACGTCGAGAGGTGACTACCTTCGGAACCCTCGCCCGTCTTGAAATCCGTCATCAATGGGAAGAGACTTAATACCCACACACGGCATCTTTTCAGCCAATTCTACAATGGAGGGACAGCATGCCCGACTCACTCTTCTCACGGGAATTTCAATCCGTCTTCAGCCAAGTTAGGGATGCAGGAGGCACTCCAAAAGCGTTCCCTTCTCCCATCGACTGGCGCGATCAAGGGATTCATTTCCTGATGGTCGATCGGTTCAACAATACCCCGCAGCACCCCGCCACAAGCCCTTCGACGATCCGACTTTCTTCGGTTTTCAAGGGCAACTTTGTGGGGACTCGGGACCAGTTGGCCTACATCAAGGGGGCCCGGTGCGGGAGCCACCTGGCTCAGCCCCGTTCTCAAGAATGTGCCTTTCGAGGAAGGCACCTACCACGGGTACGGCATCCATCACTCTTTGCGTGCCGATCCGCGCTTTGCCAACGATCCCTCACATGCAGATGACGAATTGCGATCTCTGGTGGACGCTGCTCATCAACTGGGCCTGTACGTAATCCTGGACATTGTTTTAAACCACACTGGAAACGTATTCGCCTACCAGTGGGACGTTGGAGAGAAGACCTGTCTGGATTCCAAAGGCGCCGAGGCGAGCTTTCGCCGCGTCGCGTGAGCTTTTCCACCTTGCCTTGCACGAAGGATCCGGCGGGGACAACGGCCCGGTTCTCCAGGATGAGTGGGGCCGTAGTCTCGGCATAGATTCGGTCGGCGCGTCCGGTGGACGGGTCCCACCCGGAATAATGATAGGGGTTTCATCGGGGGCGGAATTTTGAGCCGGCCCGGAAGTCGACGGACTCGACTGAGGATGGAGTTGGGGCTTGGTGTGCGGGGCTTGGTGTGCGGCGCTTGCTGAACCATGGTCGATGCGCTGAACAGAAACACTGCCGCTCGTACCACGCTTCGCGCATCTCCGGCGCGACTTCCGTAGTCAGCACCGCAACCCGCACGCCTTCTTTGCCCAGGATGCGCTCCAGGCGCCGCGTTACGTCCCTCTTCTGAGTGTAAACCGCATAGACTTGAACCCTTCTTCCTCGCGCGAGCGACGTCTTGATCTCCTCGACCAGGCGGCGCTCCTTGGCGTACACAAAGTTCTCATCCAGGTCGCGAGTCGCGGCGATCAGGAACGGTTCCCGGCGCTGGGTCTCAGGGTTGAATTCGCGTCCCATCCACCGCGGAAGCCATCGCCGACTGGCATTACTGGGTCGCCCAAGGCTACTCTTTCTGACCCACCGCCGGGTTCGAACCCTGATTACGCAAGCCTGCCCAAAGCTCACGGTAAACTGCCGCCGCTGGCAATAGCCGAGAGAGAGCTTGAGCGAGCGCAGAAAGCACTAGCGGCGTTTGAAGCAGAAGGTGCGATTCCCGAGGGAACCGTGCGCCAGGAGCGTGTTATGCTGAGCGTAACCTCGAAGACCTTCTACGACATGTGCAAGATCGACAACAGGAGGCCGATTCCGCTCGCATCGAACTTGAGCTTTGCCGGGGTGAATATCTAAACGTCATCCGAAGCACTTTGCACGATTACTCAAAGCGAGCGCGAACGCTGGCTGACATGGCATCCGCCAAGCTCGAGATCGAACTGCCTGATTTACGTAATGAAGACAGATCGCTCGATGAAGCGGGTATCGTCGTTCGAATTGGATTCGACGGGAAACCACCAACAGAGCTGGGTGACACTGGGCATAGTGGCGGACAGCAGGTTATTGCGGGGATCATTCTGCTGATGTCGATGGCCGAAACCGAAGGCGATGGTTTCTTTATTGTGGATGAACCGTTTGCCCATCTGTCATTGGACCGCGTTGACGACGTCGGAAGATTTCTGCGTCGTAGTGGAGCGCAGTTCCTCATAACGGTGCCCACGACTCTTTAGAGAAACAGGGGCATCGCTTCGGCACGGCTCAAGCCGTGCCCTGACGTCGCATGTCGCCACGGAGTTTGCGGAATCGCCGTTTTCTTATAAACTGTGGCGGTAGGACGCGACAATGTTGCGGCACTTGCTGTCATGACCACGGCGCTCTCCACCGACTGGACCAATACTACCCTTCGCGTGCGCTACGCGGAGACCGACCAGATGGGAATCGTGTATTACGCGAACTACCTGGTCTGGTTTGAGCTTGGACGCACCGACTTCTGCCAGCAGCACGGGTTCCGTTACCGCGACATGGAGCAGGAAGACGGGCTCTATATCATGGTGGCGGAGGCGCGCTGCCGGTACAAAGCGCCGGCGCGCTACGACGACGACATTCTGGTGCGGACTTGCCTGCGCGCGGTGCGCAAGCGCGTGCTGGTGTTCGGCTACGAAGTTTACCGCCAGGCGGAGGACGAGCTCCTGGCGGAGGGCGAGACGGTTCACGTGGTCACCGACCGCGACGGGCATCCTCGCGCCCTGCCCGACAAATACCGGGAGCTTTTTCTGAAGGCGGCGGCGGAGAGAATGCTGAATGATGAATTCTGAATGACGAATGATGAACAAACAGCAGACAAGAAGTTCTTGCCGTTCATTGTTCATCATTCATAATTCATCATTCATAATTGCCCTTCCATGCTCCACACCTTGCCCCTCACCGGACGCGACCTGAAGCCGCAAGATTTCTACGACGTGGCCCTTCGTGGCCGCCGCGTGACGCTCGGTCCGCGCGCGCGCCACGCCATGCAGAGGTCGCGCGCCCTGGTCGAGAAGATGATTGCGGAGAAGAGGATTGTTTACGGTGTTACCACCGGCGTCGGCAGTCTCTCGACCGAGCGCATCGAGCCCGACAAGGTCCGGCAACTGCAACTCAACGTCGTCCGCAGTCACGCTTGCGGCGTCGGCGAACCGCTGAGCGCGGAGGAGACTCGCGGGTTGCTCCTGCTGCGTGCCCACGGTCTGGCGCAGGGCCTCTCGGGAGTCCGGCCGGCGCTGGTTGAGCTGCTCTGCGGTTTCCTGAATCGCGGCGTGCTTCCGGTGGTCCCGTCTCGCGGATCGGTGGGAGCGAGCGGCGACCTCGCACCCTTGGCCCACGTGGCGCTGGCCCTGGTGGGCGAAGGCGAAGTGGTCGTGGAGCGGCGCGACGGAGACCCAAGCCGACCGATCAGCGCGGCCAAGGCGATGCGCGCGCGTAGACTCAAGCCGCTGGCGCTCGAAGCCAAGGAAGGCCTGTCGCTCGTGAACGGCACGCAGGCGATGCTGGCGGTAGGGCTCCTCGCCTTGCGCCTGGCGGAGATGCTGGTGGATACGGCGGACGTGGCCGGCGCGCTCGCGCTCGACGCCTTGCGCGGTTCGCCCGCCGCCTTTGACGAGCGACTACATCGCGCCCGACCGCACGCGGGACAACTCGTGACCGCACGCAATCTCGCGCGGCTCAACCGCGGCAGCACGATCCGCGAGTCACACCGCGACTGCCCCCGCGTCCAGGATGCTTACAGCCTGCGCTGCATGCCGCAAGTTCACGGCGCCGTGCGCGACGCGCTTGCTTACGCGCGCCGCGTCCTTGAGATCGAGATGAACTCCGTCACAGACAACCCCTTGGTCTTCGCCGCCCAAGGCGACGTGGTCTCCGGGGGCAACTTCCACGGCCAGCCGCTCGCGACCGCGCTCGACCTCGTGGCTATCGCCCTCGCGCAACTGGGCGGGATTGCGGAGCGCCGCATTGACCGCATGGTGAATCCGCTGACTTCGGAGCTGCCGCCCTTTCTCGCGCGGTCCCCGGGACTCGAGTCGGGATTCATGCTGGCGCAAGTGACAGCGGCGGCGCTCGCTTCCGAGAACAAAATCCTGGCGCACCCCGCCTCGGTCGATTCCATTCCCACCTCGGGCAATAAGGAGGATTTCGTCAGCATGGGGATGGGGGCGGCGCTGAAGCTGAAGCCCCTGCTAGCCAATCTCGCGTCGATTCTGAGCATCGAGCTACTGACCGCATGCCAGGCCATCGACGCGCTCGCGCCGCTCCGGACCGGACAACTGGCTGAGAAGGCGCGCGCGCTGGTGCGTGGCGTCAGTCCGCCAGGGAACGCCGATCGGTCGCTCGCTCCCGATATTGCGCGCGTCGGGGAGCTCGTAACACGCGGCGCATTCGCCGAGAGCCTGGAGGGTGGCCGGTAGCCCCGTGAGACATGCCTCCCCTTTCCGCCACCATCATCGCGCACAACGAAGCCGCGAACATCGCGCGCGCTATTCGCTCCCTTTCCGTCGCCGACGAAATCATCGTGGTCGACGCCGGCTCGACAGACGGGACGCAGAAGATCGCTGGCGGTCTGGGGGCTCGCATTATCGAGCACGCATGGCCGGGATTTGCGGCGCAAAAAAATTTTGCCAGCGACCAGGCGCGATACGATTGGGTGCTGAGCCTCGACGCCGATGAGGAGTTGGACGCGGCCGCGCAGGACTCGGTCAGGCAGTGGAAGGGCTCGGAGCCCCAGGCCAACGCCTACCGCCTCGCGCGCCGCGCCCGTTACCTTGGACGCTGGATTCTTCACTCCGGCTGGTATCCTGACTACAAGCTCCGCCTCTTCGACCGGCGGCGCGGCCGCTGGCAGGGGAGCTACGTTCACGAGTCCGCCGTGGCCGATGGCCCCGTGGAAACATTGCCGGGCGAAATCCTGCACTACACTTGCGACTCGCTCGACGAGCACCGGAAGCGCGTCGAGTTCTACACAGAGTTGGCCGCGCGTGAGATGCTCGATCGCCGAGAAACGGCGGGCTTCCTGCGCCGCGCGTTCACGCCACCCTGGACCTTTGTGAACACCTATTTCTTCCGCCTCGGCATTCTCGACGGGCGTCAAGGCTTTCTGATTGCGTGGATGGCGGCGCGTTACGTGTGCAGGAAGTATGCGAAGTGGAACAGGTTAAAGCTTAAAGGTTAAAGGTTGAAGGGTAAAGGGTAAAGGGCAAAGTTATCAGTTCTCAGTCGTCAGTTATCAGTCAAAGCAGAAATCAGAACCAACCCGCCACGTTTTTTTCCGGTTCTAAAATCCAATTTCTGGTTTCTGCTTTGTGTTTTACCGATAACTGAGAACTGATCACTGGCAACTTTACCCCTTAGCTTTAACCTTTAACCCTTTATCTCAAACCCATCACCGAATGAAAATCGTCCACGTCGACACCGGCAAAGAAATGCGGGGCGGGCAGCACCAGATCCTGCTGTTGGCCGACGGTTTGCGGCAGCGCGGCCACGAGCAGCTGATCGTCTGCCCGGACGGCAGCCCGCTCGAAGAGCGCGCTCGCCGTTCGGGCTTTCGAGTGTTCGCCATGCTCACGCACGATCCCG
>QHZK01000560.1 GCA_003224635.1 Acidobacteriota bacterium
TGCCAAGCGCAGCGCCGGGGCAAGATTGAAACCACTCCAACCCAGGGGTCCATCTCCATGAAAACACAGGCAGTCAAGGTCCGCGCGGATTCACGGCTTGACGGGCGGAGGATTTTCTTCTAACGTGTATACTTAATGAATATTGGCTTAACACTTCAGTCTGAACAATAATCGCGCGGACAAGGAGCTACCGTGAAGATTGCATTTGTGGCCTCTGAAGGCGTGCCGTTCTCAAAGACGGGCGGACTTGCGGACGTGGTTGGAGCCTTGCCGAAGGCGCTGGCGGCGATCGGGCACGAAGTTGAGGTTTTCTTACCTCGTTATCGCATGACGAAACCGGGACCCGTCCTGCCCCACGGACACAGTGTCACCGTACCTCTGGCCTCGGGCCTCAGATTTGTTTCGATTCAAAACGGAGGCGACGCTTCGGGTGTCAGGCACTGTCTGGTCGACAGCCCCGAGTTCTTTGACCGTCCGGCTCTGTACCAGGAGAACGGCCAGGACTATCCTGACAACCCCGTTCGCTTCGCCGCCTTCTGTCTGGCCGCCCTGGAATTTATGAAGCGGTCCGCGAGCCCGCCCGACGTGATCCACTGCCACGATTGGCAGTCGGCGCTGGCGCCCATCTACCTCCGTACCCTGTACCAGCGCGACCCTTTCTTTGGGAACTCCTCCGTGGTCTTCACGATTCACAACATCGGCTATCAGGGTCTGTTCGGGCCGGAGGTCCTGCCCCGGCTTTCTCTCGACCCCAGCCTGCTCACGGTAGACGCGCTGGAGTTCTTCGGCAAGGTCAATCTTCTGAAGGGCGCGATCGTCTTCTCGGACTTCATCACCACGGTCAGCCGCAAGTACGCGGAGGAAATCCAGACGCCGGAGTACGGCTTCGGCCTGGAGGGCGTGCTGCGGAACCGCGCCGATCGGCTGCAGGGGATTTTGAACGGCGTGGACTACGAGCCCTGGGACCCCTCGACCGACAAGTTGATTGCCGCCAACTACTCGCCGGACAATTTGAAGGGAAAGATGTTATGTAAGAAGGCGTTGCTCGAGAGGATGGGGGCGCGTCAGCCGGTGCTCAACCGTCCCGTCATCGGCGTGGTCTCACGCTTCGACCGGCAAAAAGGGTTCGACTTGATCGCCGACATTGCGGAGCAGCTTATGTCCATGAGCCTCTACATCGTCGCACTGGGCACCGGCGACCCTACCTACGAAGAGTTTTTCCGCGCCTTGGCCGCGAAGTATCCCGACAAGTTCCTGGTGAAGGTTGCCTATGACAACACCCTGGCTCACCAGATCGAGGCCGGGTCCGACATGTTCCTGATGCCCTCCCGCTACGAGCCGTGCGGGTTGAATCAAATCTACAGCATGAAATACGGCGCCGTACCGATCGTGCGGGCCACGGGCGGCCTCGATGACACCGTCGAGCCCTTTGACGGGCGCAACGGCACGGGCTTCAAGTTCTCCAGGTATTCGCCGGACGCTCTGCTTTCCGCCATCCGGGAGGCCGTCGAGACCTATCACCGCCCCGCGCTCTGGGGTCAGTTGATGCACAACTGCATGCAGAAAGACTTTTCCTGGGCTGTTTCGGCCGCAGAATACGCGAAGATCTACGAGCGACAGCGAAAGCTCAGGCTGGACGCGAAAGCCGCATCGCACTTGCCCGCCGGGACGTCAGAGGCGCGGCTCGCCGCCGTGTAAAATGTGTCCCAGGCGCGAAAGCCAGTGCGCAAACGCTGGCGCCCAAACGGTGCAGGGAGCGACTCACGGCGCTCCCGAGGGGCGCAGGAGTGTGGAACGGACTGATTTGAAAGCAGCCGCCATCTCTACTATAATAAACTAAGCTAGATAGTGAACTAAGCTGGAGCGGCGCTCGAAGCCTGCCCTGGAAGGGAGCGTCGACCGGCGGTCACAGACCGCGGCTACAGCGTCGCTCAGAGAAACCAGGGATCGTGCTGGGGGTTCGGAAAGATGTCGACTGAGAATATCAAGGTATTTACAGACGTGAACTTCGAGGAGGAGGTGCTCAAGTCCGACAGGCCGGTCCTGGTGGACTTCTGGGCAGAATGGTGTGCCCCCTGCCGGATGATGGCCCCGGCCGTCGACGCCGTCGCTCAGGAGTATGCCGAGCGCGCTAAGGTTGGCAAAGTCAACGTCGACGAGAACCAGTCTGTCACGAGTCGCTACAATATCCGAGGAATCCCCACCTTGCTTTTGTTCAACAGGGGTCAAGTCCAGGAACAGATCAAGGGCGCTACTTCGAAGGACGCTATCGTCAAAATGCTCGAGAAACACCTTTGATGTGGCGATGCTCCTGGCAGGACTCAGCCGCTGTGTAACCACGCGCTTTAGCCCCGGCACTTTGTCTGCCGCGTTCGAGGGCCGAGGTCTGATTGCCGCCCACCGAAGGGCGGATTATGGCGAGCGCCGCTCGCAGCGCTTTGCTCCATCCCGTTGCCAATGTGCGCTCTCGTGCCACCGCTGTCCTTATGCCTCGTCTTCAAAAGGGCCGAAATCTATTCCGGCAGGCCTCGGGAATACAGTATATTTCTGACTGCCGTGTTGTCGTTCTAGTCTGACCATGGGTGAATCCCGTCCGCCGGAAAACTTTGTTGTGGTCGGCGTTCAGTGGGGAGACGAAGG
>QHZK01000561.1 GCA_003224635.1 Acidobacteriota bacterium
GTGGTGTGGACCGTCGCAGTCGAGGCGGCGGGCCACGGGCCACCATGCCCGTGAAAAGGCACCCTGCAGATGATGCCGCGTCGAGGAGGGCCTAGTTTCCGGCAGCGACGGCAGCCGTCTGGTCCAGAATCGCCGCTGCCTTGCCCACTTCCGCCACGCCAAAAATCAGCAGCGATGCGTTCGTACGCGGCTCGACTCCGCAATAGGCGTACTGGATGTTGATGTTGGCTTCGCCGAGCCGCGGGGCGACGCGCGCCAATTCGCCCGCCCGGTGTGGGAGTTTGACTTGAGCAAGCCGGCCAGCGGCAGGGCCATGGAGACGGATACGGTGTGCCGGCAGCTACTTACGGTTGGCCCTAGCTCCAGACATGGTCGTCATCGGGACTTATTACGGGCACGGCGTGGGCTTTCCTCCTCCGGATGCACCGCCGCCCCCGGACGCCCATGGCATGGAAGATCTGCTCGCCTCGCTTTCGATTCCGCGGTTCATCATGGATCTTCGTGAACTACGCGGCAGCGGCCCTCTTCATGAATGGTTCCAATTGGCTCATGCAACGGGGCAGGATGCGTATACCATAGTTCCACTCAAGGCTTACGACGCAATTCTCTTTATCGACACGATCACCCCGTCGCCGGCGCCTCAGAAACGGTAAACAATGCCGCCGGCGTGGCTCTAGCGCGACTGGACGTGGGACTGGCACTACCGAGGGCGCCTTCAGGTGCGAGACCCATGCCTTCCGCGGTCCACAGATCAAAGGTATCAAGGGTGTATCGCGTCCACGATTTCGGCCTGATAAGTCGGCAGACCAGAGACGTGACCCTCGCCAATACCTTGGCGATTGGTGCCGGATACCGTTAGCGCTTCATCGGCCCACGCGGAAACTGTCCGCCGATTCCTGCGCAGCCAGTTCGGCACCTGACCAGAATGCTGCGAAGCGGTCTCCCGAGTCGCTTCGAGGAAGCGTGCATGAGTACAGGCTTCGCCGGCGGATACATCCCCTGTAACCCCGTAGTGCTAACCGACTCCACTTGGCCGAGTCGGCTCACCGGAAAGTGATCCGAAGGGATGTGGTTTTGAGCCACTCTAAATAGCCGAAGTCACCCTCTGCTTTTCAACCATTTGACTTGAGTATACGAATGAGATTTTCGGCGCATTCCTGTACAATCGCATTAGTCTATTGAACCTCTGAACCCGCATCTCCAGGATGACCTGACTGAACGGATTTATCCCCTTCTTCCTGGCATTCAAGCTTGTTGCGCTGCTTTGGAAGGTGCTCTGATTTTCGCCGGCGACGGAACTTTTTAGGTAGGATAACCTCTAATCGAGCTTTTCCTCGACCCGGCAATGGGAGAGTCTCCGACCGGTCGTGGTCAGGACGCTTTCTTGCGCGGCCAGGGAATGAGCATGGAAACGCTACTCCGGTAACTGCGGTACTGCTCCCCATAGAAGTGGATGAGGTCGCGCTCTTCGAGCTGGATCGCCACCAGGATGTAGGCCGTAGTCATGATGGCAAAGAACAGGTGTCCCGCCGTCATGTCGGGCGCGCTCCAGAAGGCGATGATGAACCCCAGATAGAGCGGATGCCGGACGATCTTGTAGGGTCCGGGGCTCCGGAACGCCAGGGGCTCGTGGTGCCGGCCGGTATAGGAAGTCCACACCTGCTTGACGCCAAAAAGCTCGAAATGGTCGATCAGGAACGTGGTCACAAGCACGATCCCCCAGCCCAACCAGAACAGGCCGTGCAGAACGCTCCTTCCCACGGGATTCTCCATCGTCCAGATCGGACTCAGCAGGGGCTGCCAGAAGCGGATGAGGAGCAGCAGCGCCAGACTGGCCAGTAGCACGTAGCTGCTCCGCTCGGCCGGTTCCGGAATGACCCTAGTCCAGACGCGCTTAAACCCCTGGCGGGCCATGACGCTGTGCTGCAAGGCGAAAACGGACAGCAGCCCGGCGTTGATCAGCAGCCTCTCCAGCACCGGGCGGGTAGCGCCCCCAGCCGGTTTGTCCAGGGTGTAGACGAACCAGATGGCGTACAGGAACGTCGCGAAGAAAACCACGTAACACACGAGACCGTAAATCAGAATCACAACTCGTTTCATGTGGCTCGCCTCCTGCTTCTGGCTCCTATTAAGTTGCTTCGACTGTTTCAAAAGAGCGCAAGGGCAAAGCGGCTACAAGACGCCTGATTGCAGACAAACGGAACTCCCTACGAAAGCCGTCTAACTGTGATGTCTGTATAGTACACCGACCAGACTTCTCAGGTGGCGCCATCTGTATTTCGCGCTCCGCGGCTTGGCTCACGGACGCCGCCGACTGCACGATTCGCTTGGTAGTCCTTTAACTGAAATAGCCTTCCGCTCCGGCAATCCCGCTCGTCTTCCTTCTTCCCTCGCTTTCGCTAGCCTGAGTCCACGGCCCATCTTCTGAGCCGAATCCAGCACCTTC
>QHZK01000016.1 GCA_003224635.1 Acidobacteriota bacterium
CCCCAAGATCGTTTTCCACGAGTTCTTCGCCTCAAACCCCGACGGCCGCGTACCCGACTATCACACCGACCTCGGGATTTACGAGGAAGGCTGCGGCCTCGATAAGGTCGATATGTCCTGGGGACACGACGAGTACATTTATCACGTTGCGAAGGACTATCTGCCCGAGGAAGCCGGCTATATGCTTCGCTACCACTCGTTCTACCCCGCCCACCTCGAAGGCGAATACCAATACCTGATGAGCGACCACGATAAGGAAATGTTCAAATGGGTGCGCGAGTTCAGCCAGTACGACCTCTACTCGAAGAGCGCCGAGCGCCCTGACGCCGAAAAGCTGCGCCCGTATTACGAAGACCTCATCGCTGAGTATTTCCCGCCGCAACTGGCGTGGTGATAGGATGAGGACTCCCGAACAGGTTCGCGGGCTGCCGAGTTTTGGTATGATGATTTCCGCCAATGGGGCGGAACAAAGACTTACGCAGGAAGATTGCAGCCTGCCAGAGCGTAATTGAAGCGCACGAAGAGAAGATCCGCGCAGAGCAGACGAAACCGCATCCCAGCGAAGAATTGCTGGCAGGCTGGAAGCGCGAAATCGAAACGCAGAAGAAAGCAATCGCGCACCTCACCCGCCGCCTGAAGAGAGAGTGGTAAGAGAATGGCTACCAAAACAGCTCCGACACTTGAAACCGTAGAGCGGCTTTTCGATGAAATCGACGAGTGGTATTCCCGCGTCCACAAGATTCGCCAAAAGCTGGCGCGGCTGAAACGCGGCAGCGAGGCTTACTTGGACGTCATGCCCGATCTCTGGGTCGAGGCCGACGTGTTGAAGCGGAAGGTCGAAGTCGCAGCCGACGCCCTGAACGAGTTCGAGGAGGCCCTGCCAGATGGCGATTAGCACTTCGTGAAGTAAATTCGAGCAGGAAAGCTGTAACGTGGGTGGCGCATACATGGCGGGGTTTGCCATGTGCGCGTCGCCTAACCGCATACTGCGGGCGGGACGCCCGCGCTCCCAAGATCACCCGCCTCCGGCACCGACCTTTTCCAACTCCTGACCCGTGACCGCCGCCACCTCCTCGTGCAGCGAGTTCCCGTGCGAGTCCATAGTGACGATGGCGACGAAGTCGCGGGCCTCGAAGTGCCACATGGCTTCGGGGACGCCAAGCTC
This sequence comes from Acidobacteriota bacterium, assembly GCA_003224635.1. Taxonomy (GTDB): domain Bacteria; phylum Acidobacteriota; class Terriglobia; order UBA7540; family UBA7540; genus QHZK01. The sequence goes on from QHZK01000016.1 coordinate 1,166, forward strand.
GTCGAGCAGGTCGACTCCGAGGACTTTGGGCAGGCAGCGAGCGTAGTACTGCGCCGCGCCGCCGATGGCGTGCAGGTACACGGCGCCGAATTCCTGGAGCGCGGCGAGGGTCTTCTTGCCCATGCCGCCTTTGCCCATCACGCCGCGAATGCCGTAGCGCTTGATGATGTCGGCCTCGTAGGGCTCTTCGCGGATGCTGGTGGTCGGTCCGGCGGCGGTAGTGCGCCAGCGGACGTTCGGCGGCGCGCCTTCCTTCATCATGACTGGCCCGCAGTGGTAGAGGATCGCGCCACGCAAGTCGCACGGAGCGTCGTGGTGGAGCAGGTAGTGGTGCAAGGCGTCGCGGCCGGTGACGACCGGGCCGTTGATGAGCACCACGTCGCCGACTCTCAACGCGCGCACCTGATCTTCGGTGAGCGGCGGCTCGAGACGTATCTCGCGGCCGGTCAGCTTGAAGGCCGCGCCCTCGCGGATCAACCGCTCGACCGGCCGGTCGGGATCGCGGTAGAGCCACTTCTTGATGGCCCCGGTCTCGGCGTCGAGCATCACGCCCAGGCGGCGGAACGCCCAGCAATCGTAGGCGACGGAGACGAAAAAGCTCGCGGGCAGGCGATTGGCGGCGGCGATCTTACAGCCGATGAGCGACGCTTTTCCGCCAAAGCCCATCGTGCCCACGCCGATCTTGTTGGCTTCCTCCATGATTTCGGCTTCGAGCTGGGCGAGCGCGGGATTGGGGTTCGCGTCGTCGAGCGGACGGAAGAGCTGCTCCTTGGCGATCGCGTAACCGTGCGCGCGGTCGCTGCCGATGCACACGCCGATGGCGCCCGGCGCGCAGCCCTGGCCCTGCGCCTGCCACACCGCGTGCAGGATGCACTTGCGCGCGCCCTTGAGGTCGCGGTCGGCGCGCCCCAGGTGGTCGAGCGTCGCGGGCAGCGAGTACTGGATGTTCTTGTTCTCGCAGCCGCCGCCTTTCAGGATCACGCGCACCTCGACGTCGGGCTCTTCCCATTGCTCGAAGTGCACTACGGGCGTTCCCGGGCCGAGGTTATTGCCGGTGTTCTTGCCCGTGACGGAGTCAACCGAGTTGGGCCGCAGCTTGCCGCGCCGCGTCGCTTCGGCCACCGCTTCCTCGATCCGCTTTCGCATCACTATCTGATTGGCGCCCACCGGAGTCTTGATCTCAAAAGTGATGAAGCCGGTGTCCTGGCAGATGGGACCTTCGTCCTCGTAGGCCATGTCAATGTTTTCGCCGATGATGGCGAGCGCCTGGCCGGCCTGCGACCGGGGCTCCTCGCGTTTGAGTGCCACGCCCATCGCCTGGCGCACGTCCGGCGGCAGGTTCGTCGAAGTCTGGATGAGGAGTTCGAGCATCGATTCGCGGAAGACTTGCATCGGGACCTCCCTCGGCAGTGGCCAGACGCCGCCGCTCTAAAGTACAGTTTACCCGAATCGGGAAGGGACTTGCACCTTTCGCGCCGCCTCAAGCGATCAAGTCGACCCGCGCGCGGCGGCCGGCAGCCGACGCCAGGGCCCGGTCACAGGTAATCAGCCGCGGCGTTCAAGGCTTCCGCCAGGGCAATATACGCGGCGTCATAAGCGGCGAAATTCTGGCGCAGTTCCCAGATGCGAGGGAGGAGAAGGTAATACCACAAAAAAGAAACTCTTCCAATTTCAACTTCTACGTCGCGCACCCGTTCCTTCCTTCAATGGAATTTGTCCCAAGCGTCCCCGTGGCGCAACCAATTGTGGTAGGCTTGGCTTGGCGCAAACGCGGACGCCGCCGGGAGGCGAATCAAGGCGGCGCCGGGCGCCGGTTTGAAAAATTTTCCCGGAACGAAGCCGCCACGCGTTTTCCGAATCAACGAATTAGATGAAAAACAGTCTCAAAACGGAGCCAATTGAGTCGGGCCTGAGCTTTCATAGAGCCGGGATTGTCGGTACGGTCTCCAATCCGGCAAATGAGGGCCCGGGGCGTTGCGAGCACAAGAAGGGAGCGTATGCGGCGTATTCACTTTGACAGCGTAAAGGGTCTGACTCTGGGAGCGTCGGCAGTCCTGATAGCCCTACTGTTCGTAACCGCCTCTCGACCGCTCGGCGGAATGGCGGGCGCGCCGAGCGCAGTACAGGACAATCGAGCGCCAGGGAATTTCTATTTGAGAGACGGCGACCGCGTGGTCTTCTACGGCGACAGCATCACGGACCAGCGGCTCTACACCACGTTCGTCGAGACGTACGTCGTGACTCGCTTCCCCCGCCTCAAGGTGAGCTTCGTGCATTCGGGCTGGGGCGGCGACCGCGTCACGGGCGGAGGCGGCGGCCCCATCGACGTACGCCTGCGCCGCGACGTGATCGCCTACCAGCCCAGCGTCATGACCATCATGCTCGGCATGAACGACGCGAGCTATCGCGCCTACGACGCCCAAATCTTCAACACTTACGCCGAAGGTTACCGGCACATCGTGAGCACGGTCAAGAGCGCGCTGCCGGGCATCCGCATTACTTTGATTCAGCCTTCGCCCTTTGACGATGTGACCCGCCCGCCCCAGTTCGAAGGCGGATACAACGCCGTGCTCGTCCGCTACGGCGAATTTGTGAAGCAATTGGGCGAGCGCGAGGGTTTCGCCGTCGCCGACATGAACGCGCCCGTGGTGGCCGCGCTTGGAAAGGCAAGCGCCGCCGACGCCGACCGGGCCCAGAAGATTGTGCCCGACCGCGTCCACCCGGGTCCAGGAGGACACCTGCTGATGGCCGAGGCCCTGCTCAAAGCCTGGCACGCTCCCGCCACCGTCAGTGCGGTCGAAATCGATGCGGCAAGCAAGCGCGTCGTACAAGCCGAAAACACCAGCGTGACCGGCCTCGATGATAACGCCAACGGCGTCGTCTGGACGGAGACGGACAATGCCCTGCCGATGCCGGTCAATCTGAATGATGCGGTCGTGGCGCTCGCGGTCCGCAGCTCGGATTTCGTCGAAGCGCTCGACCGCGACGAGCTCAAGGTGACCGGGCTGAGCGCGCCCCGGTATGCTCTCAAAATCGACGGAGAAGAGCTCGGAGCGTTCAGCAAGCTGCAGCTCGAAAAGGGAATCAACCTGGCGGTGTTACCTACGCCGATGGCCAAGCAGGCGATGGCCGTCCACGAGCTGACGCTCAAGCACAACAACGTACATTTCGCGCGCTGGCGCGACGTCGAGGTCCCGCTGGAAACCGATCCGTCGTCGCGCAAGCAAGCCGCAATCGACGCTCTGGACCGCCTCGAATCCGACCTGATCGCCGAACAACGGGCTGCGGTGCAGCCCAAGCCGCGGCGGTACCAGCTAACGCCGCAGTGAGGCAGGTGTCAGGTGTCAGGTCCAGGCTGGTGACCTGCCTGACAAAACCCGGCAGCGGGACGGGAATTGCCCGCGCCTCCCCGACACCTAAAACCTGTCTTACGCTTTTTTCTGCGGGGGGACGTATCCGGGGGGGAGCGCGGCGCCTTCGCCGAAGAAGAACTGCTCCATCTGCTGCTCGATGATTTCCTGAGCTTCGCGGGTGGCCGGGTTGAGCCGGTACTCGTTAATGACCATCTTCAGATGCTCGAGCCACATGTCCCAGGCCTGCTGGGAGACGTTCTCGTAGATGCGCTTTCCGAGCTCGCCGCCCCAAGGCGGCTCGTCGAGCCCCGGCAGATCTTTCTGGAACTTCACACATTTCACCATGCGCTCTGCCATAAAGGTGCCTCCGCGTCGAGCCCGCGATCGAAGACATTGCGCCTGCCGCGGCGGAACCCATTCCCGCCAGTCACAGAGCCCCGCGCCGCGCAATTCAAACCCGCCCGAAAGTTCATTATACAAGAGTAGCGTCGCAGCTCAGGTTTTTGTTCCAATCACTCCGGGCGTTCGTTGGATTGCCGTTTCGGCGTTCCTGAAAAGATTCTTCGGGAAACGCCTAGAACAATCTTGGTGATGGTTCTTATCCAAAACCGAATCCAGATGGACAGCCACTCGCGGACGAGCGCAGGTAACATGCGAAGACCGAGATCTGAGTCACGCTTCTCGTGCACATAGTAGGAAAGCTTGTCTCTGTCGCAAGCCACGGACGTCGCTGGATGGTAGCGAAGCGTTGAAATGCGTGGCATTCGCAAACCGACCGGCCACATTTGCGGTTCGAGCAGATGGAATTTGCCGTCTTTTTCGAACGTGACCCAGGCGTGGCCTTCACCGAACTTGCCAGCCTTACCCACCACGAAACGTGCCGGGTAGCCCATACCCACGAGCTGGCGCCAAGTCCAGAGAGCGAAGTCCACGCAGTTACCCGTTTTCGTCTCCTCAAACTCTTCGGGTGGCTGCCAGTAGTGCCTTTTCTCGAGTCGGCCGGAGCGGCAGCGGCATGCGACGAGGAACTTCCGCATTTCCGTGAAATTGGAGCATTTGCATCTCAATGGTTGAGTGAGATTCCGGCCCATGGGGAATGTCGGGCGAAAGCCACTGCGCCGCTGGGAGCCACCGGGGCGAAGAACCTTCCGGCCTTGGACATCGTAAAACTGGGGGAATAACTCAGCGATCATTCATACACAACGGTAGCATGAGAACGCGGGAAGTTGAATCTGAGAGGATATTCTTTCAGAGCAGCGGGCGGGATCGCCCGCGCTCCGGCTCATTCCGCCTTCTTTTTGGGTACCTCCACATACCGCTCGACCGTAACTTTGGTGGGTGCAGCCATCGCGGCCAACCGGTCCAGGTCAAAGTCCTTCAAAAGGTCGAGGCAGAAGAGGTCCGGCGCGTTCTCGAAGGTGACCGGCGCCTCGAGAAGGAAATTCAAGCTGGGCATGCCCTCGTGGACGACGACCTCCGAGAACAGGTCGGGCTCGAGAGCGGCGGCAACGGTCGCAATCACCTGGTCGCGGATGCCCGTAGCTTCCAGCCGCACTTTGGGAACGCCTGCGACGTTGCGGAACCAATGCGCGATTTCGAGGAGCTGGCCAGCCTCGAGACCGAGCGGGCGCTCCCCGATGCCATCCAGGACTTCGGCAAGCGACGCGGGATTATTGTCCTCCCACGCGCTCGCGTTCTTCCAGGCGTCGCCTGTGAACAAAAGGTCGAGCGCGAGCACCTGCTCGTCGCGATTGAGGCGGTCGGACACCTGAGCGGCCGCGGCCTTCCTGCCTTTATCGTTCAACACGACGGTGGCCGGGGCGCTGGGCGAGGTCGCGATTCCTTTCAGCCACACCCCGATTGCGGTGAGCCCCGCCGACGCGTCGCTCTCCCTCACGGTTTCGGCTCGCTTGGGGACCATCTGAAATATGTACGATTTCGATTCCACCCCTTTGTTCTTGGTATTGGCCACCGTCCAGAGGCGGCCCCGATTGAGCAGGTCGAGAGGCTGGTAGCGCACCACGGCTCGAAGCTTCTCCCGGCCAGCGGCGGCCCACTCGGACTTCGCGGCCGCGCCCGAAGGCACGGGCCCGCGGGTGATCTCGCCCGCCACTTTGCGCGCCAAGCCCAAGATGGTCAGGTTGTCCTTGGGCAGCCCCACCACGAGCTCGTCATAGCTTTTGAGATCCTGCCCGGCGGGGACCTCGCGTTCGATCGCGGGCATGCCAAAGTGCCGGCTGAAGAAGCGATAGGCGCGCTCCCGATTATCAAGCAGGTAGTTGTGGGTGGAAGGGTCGCGGTTCTCGTACCACTCGAACTCGCCTTCCTTCCCGTAGAGCCTGAAAATGGGCCGAACGGCGTCGAAGTTGAGAAACTTCACGATGGGGCCCCGGAAACAGCAATCATCCTCGGCGTTGTGGATCAGGAGCGCGGGCCGAGGCGCGATCATCGCCGTCAGGTGGGGGTAGTCGATGCCCTGGAGCATGTCGGTCGAGTTCTGCTCGAGGTCCCCGAGGTCGCCATGCTCGCGCACCTCGAGCTTGGCGAGAAGCGAGGAATAGCCGGCTACGGGGACCGTGACCTTCACGCGTTCGTCGAGCGCGCTCAGGACCAGGGTTTGCCAGCCACCGCCGGAAAGGCCCGTCACGCCCAGCCGGTCGCGGTCGACGTTCGGGTGGTCATCGAGGTAATCAAGACCCCTGCGCATCTCGAGCAGAAACAGACCGAGCGCGTTCATGCCCGCCAGGTCCAGGTGCGCCCCGAACCAGTGCGAATTTCCTTCTTCGGCGAGCTCGCCAAAGTTGAACCATTCCAGGCTCAGCGCCAGGATGCCGTGCTGGGCGAAGTTGATGCAGCGTTTCTGCTTGTACTCAATCGCCTTCCCGGGCGGACCCACGTGACCGTTCACGTTCAGAATGGCCGGGACTTTCCCGTGGAGGTTTTCCGGCTCGTACAGGATAGCGACCGACTGAAAGCCCGGAACAATTTCGTAGCGAAGCTTGCGCAGCCGGTATCCCTTGCCGCCTTCGATCGCGCCCAGGTCCTCAAACTTCGTCGGCGCGTTCACCCAGTCTTTGGGCCAGCCGTGGAACGCCACGTCGTCCAGCAGATGGCGGCGCAGACGGGCGGCCTCGGCGGTCCACTCCCGGGCGCTCGTGGCCACGGGAGGCTTCGCCACGCGATTCAAGATGTACTCGCGCAACTGGAAGACCGCCACGTTCGGCGGGATGACCTCCTCGCCCAATATCGCGCCGACCTGTTCGGGGTCGCTTTGGGCGAGGGCGAGACCGGCGGCCGTCAAAAGGATCGGGGCTAAAAAGCAGGTGACTTTGAAACGCCTGGGAAACGAAGACACCCGAAACCTCCGCCTGGTTATTTGCCGGCCAAACAATGTGGCCGCAGCCGGCAGCGGCCAGAGCAAGTTCCGTGCGGCCAAGATGGCCGCGCCCCAGGGCGGTACGCCGGGGGTCACACAATCTCTTCCCGCTTTGTATCCCATCGCACCGTTCGTCCCTGCCGCAGGGATGCGATCGCCATCTGGCAGGCGATGGCGGAGCGAAATCCGATCTCGAAGGGGCAGTTCGGTTGCTTGCGGCTGCGCACGCAGTCGATGAAGTTCTGCATGTGTCCGGTTTCCTGGGATGAGCCCACGATGTCGGGCCCGCCGCCGGACGGCTTCGCGGACTCGGCCGCGGCCTCGCGGGCCCGAGCGCCGCCCTCGGGAACGTAGCGGACGTCTTCGTCGTCCCGGATCACCGTGCCCTTGACTCCCAGCACGAACTCGTCACCTTCGGGGTAGTGGTTATTGTAGAAGCCGGAGTTCCAGGTGAACAGCAGGTTCTCCGGCTGGTCCATCGCCACATTCATCGTGTCGGGCACCTGCATTTTCGGGCTGAGATAGTTGCCGCCGCTCATCGTCACGCCGCGCGGAATCGCGAGGTCCAGCACTTTATACCAGAAGCCCACCTGGTGGACCATGTTCTCAAACACGTTGCCGCCGGAGTAGTCCCAGTAGAAGCGCCAGTTGATCAGCCGGTCGGGATCAAACAGGCGAGGCTTGGCTTCCCCCTGGAAAGCGTTCCAGTCTACGTGCTGAGGGTCACAATCGGCAGGGATACGCCGCATCCAGCCGCCATAGGGGGCGTTGCGATACATGTGCGAGTGAATGGCCGTGATCGGTCCCATGCGCTCCGGAGCCGCGTGCTCGCGCGCCTTCGCGACCGCCGCGCTGCTGGTTGACTGGATGCCGATCTGCACGACGCGGCCCGAACCGTTAAAGGCGCGCCGCATGCGCTTGGCGTGGTCGGGACTGAAGGCCATGGTCTTCTCCTGATAGACGTCCTTGCCGGCCTGGAGGGCAGGGACGAAATGGAGGGCGTGCAGGTGCTGCGGGGTGGCGATCAGGACGGCGTCGACGCTGCGATCGTCGAGCAAGCGCCGGAAGTCCGTGTAAACCTTAATGCCGGGAGCGAAGCGCTTCACTTCATCATGGCGCCGGGTGTAGACGTCGGCCACCGCGACAGCCTCGGTATTCGGGCAGTGCATCGCCTCCTTCAAAATCTCCTGGCCGCGCCCGCCAGCGCCGATCAGCCCGACGCGCACGCGGTCGTTCGCGCCGAGAACCCTCGAAGAGCCGCTCGGGCCCTTGGCAGCGGGAGGCCACCCTCGAAGCGCAAGCGAAGCTGTCCCCCCGAGAACCTGTCCGAAGAAAGTACGACGACTGGACATGATGGCTCACCTCGGTCCTGGTTTCTCACCGCCGACTGGTTGTGAGAGAGAGGCAGCCTTCGCGGGCCCCGCAAACGCGCTCCCCAACCTTATTGGGGTGGCAACCGGAGTACGGTAACCCCGGACTCAGCCGGGAACGATCGAAAGGCTCGATTAGACCGCGCCTCGCTGTGAAATACAAGCCCCAGTCATCTGTAGCACCTGTAGCCGGACCGGCTTCCGCAGTCCCCGTGCAGAGTGGGGGACAGCTCGTAAGGTGTCAGTTATTGTCTCAAGTATTAACAAGGGCTGCCGATAAGTTGAGGAAGCCTAGGAAAGTGCTTAGACAGCACGCTAGCGGATGTTTGTGAGGAGGCGAAATGGCCGAGATGGATCGCAACATAAGTGTGCTGGGCACCCGAACGCTGACGCGGACGGTCGAGCTAAAGAAGGCGGG
>QHZK01000565.1 GCA_003224635.1 Acidobacteriota bacterium
CGGCCGATCTTGACGCCCTCAGCAAGTTTTTCAACGCGGAACAAATCGCGGAGCTGGTGCTCACCATCGGCACAGCAAACCTGACCAACCGGATCAACGAGGGGATGAAAACGCCGGTGGACGTCTAGGACACTGGTTGCATGTCATTCTGAGCGGAGCGCAGCGAAGCGAAGAATCTCGCTTTGAACTTTTCATCTTCGTCCGAATTCCGCGGCAGTACACCTAACATGTTTAGAGCACATCTTCTCCTCGTCACGCTTTCCAAGTGCGCCAAGTTGCAGGTAGCCGTCGTCGCGCCAGGCTAGGGCATCTGTCTTTCACGTCTTCGTCCGGCCAAATCCAGAGCGGGATTCTTCGCTCCGCTCAGAATGACATGACGCGCGCACCCGCCCAAAATGTCCGAACGGCGTGGAGCGAGTGGGTAGAAAACATTAGGCAGCTTCCTTGGCTTGCCGATCGACTCAGTTCGGATAAGTTCCGAGGGAACTGGTGGGCGATACAGGATTCGAACCTGTGACTTCGACCGTGTGAGGATCGCACTCTACCGCTGAGTTAATCGCCCTTACGTGAATAGAAATAGCAGATTTCGCGTCGAAGGTCTAGGTCAGTTGTCGGTTGTCGGTCGTCAGTTGTCGCTCGTCAGTTTTCTACTGTCTACCGACTACTGACCACTCATAACCGACGTGTGGTCGAGGATGATGCGCCAGCCTTCGGGGAACTTGCGCAAGACCAGCGTGAAAACACCGCCCGGGTGGTCGTGCTCGCGTTCGAGCCGCCAGCGACCCAACACCAGCGCGGCCGCCGGTGACAGCTCGGTGATTTCGAGCTCGGAAAACGTCAAAGCGCCCATCGCTCGACGGTCAGGGTAGGTCTTTCAGTAGCGGCCCAGCACGGCCTGCCAACCGCGAAGGACCCCGCTTGAGCCGACGAACTCGGTCTTCTCCGACTTCCAGTATCCTTCCATGAAGCCGGTTATATCGCCGCGGTTCCACGCCTCGACCTGGTCGTCAAGCACGGCGCGGATTTCAGCCTTCGCACCGGGAGACTGGCCTCCTCCGAGCGCGTGTGGCGCTGCGATTACCAGCACGAGGGCCTCGATCAACCATGCTTGTTTCATTCGCTACCCCTCAAACACCGGCGGCCACGGTCAATTCGCTTTATGATTGACGTGGGAAGGACCGCAGCTTGGAATCTTCAATCTTCAATCGCAAATCGGCAATCACCATGCCCGCCGCCCTGATTTTCGACATGGACGGCGTGCTGGTTGACTCGAACCCGTTCCACCTGCGGAAGTGGATTGACCTGCTCAACGAACACGGCATCCCCTATGACCCGAAAGAGCTGCCGTCGCAGATTCTCGGCCATCGCAACGACACGGCCTTCCGGCGTTTTTTCGGCCCCGACATCACGCGCGAGGAAAGCCGGCGGCTGTCGGAAGAGCTCGAGGCGACGTTCCGCGAGGAGTTCAAGCCGCACGCGAGGCCGCTGCCCGGCCTCAAAGCTTTGATTGAGGAATCGCATCGGGCAGGGATACCGATGGCTGTCGCCTCTTCGGCGATGACCAAGAACGTCGAGTTCATCGTGGACGCGCTGGGCTTCCGGCCTTACTTTCGGTACCTCGTGACTGGCGACGAAGTCTCGCGCCCCAAGCCCGACCCCGAGATTTACCTCAAGGCCGCTCGGAAACTCGATCGTGAGCCTGCAGCTTGCGTGGCCTTCGAGGACTCGTTTGTGGGAATCGAAGCCGCCAAGCGCGCGGGCATGAAGTGCGTGGCCATCGCCTCCACGTTTCCGTTCGAGGAGCTCGAGAAGCAGACGCGCGCCGACCTGACGGTCACCAGCTTTGAAGAGGTCAATTTGGAACGATTGCGACTGCTGGTTAAGGATGCCCCCGGCCGGCGGCGTCCTCGTGAGAACTACAAATTATAGCGACCCCTTCGGCTGGCGGAATTTGATTTCGTAAGGCGTTTCGAGCAAACCCCCCAGGCCCGCCGCCTCTTCTTCAACCCGAGTGCGAGTCAAGCTGGAGAAATTCTCGAACGGCGTTACCTCCAAGGATAATCGCTTCCCTCGGCGGGCGTAAGACCACGTGCCAATGACCCTTCCGTTGAGCAATACCACAGGCGAGACCCATCCTGCTTGTCGATAGACGCGTTTGTAATAGCGCGAGGTCACCAGGTGATTCTTATCCGCATGAGCGAGCAGGTAGGGGTCAAAGTTTGGTAGAAGGCGCACCGTTTCATCGTCCAAGTGGCTGGCTGCCAGTTCATCGCCGTCTTGGCGGAGAATGAAGGCTTCCCTGCCCTCAACGCTGACTTCGGCCAATTCTTCTTCGAGCGACTCCCACACCGCCTTCGCCTCTGGTGACGAGAAGCTTGTCCACTTCGAGAAATCCCGGAGAGTTGCCGGACCGTAGCCGCGCAAGTAGCGGCGCAACAAGATCCGTCCAGCTTCTGGCTCAGAGACTCTGGCCTTTCCCGGCAGCCATTGATCGGCTCGGACCATGGTGACCTGCTGGCCTCGGTCCGGTCCGTAGCAAACCAATCCCTCGACGATAGCCAGCCTGACCACGCCCCACCAACTTTGCTCAAACCACCGCTTCGCTTTCTTCCCCGCTAATCCGAGCGACAGGACTCGCTCCGTCAATTCGCGCCGCGTCATGGGGCCGGCGCGCAGAGCCTCCACGACGGCCCCCGTCACCTCCGAGGCTTCCCTTTGGGTCACACCGGACCTGGCCATGACCCGCAGCGCTTGACGTGTGCGGCTGCTCCGAAGCGCAGTTATGTAGATGGGGAAATCAGCGGCTGCCAACAGGTGGAGGGTCCCGCGCATACAGGACGTTTTGACCAAGGTGCGGTCTTTCCACAACGCCGACTGAATCGCCGCTGCGGCAAGATCGTGATTCCTTGTCCATAAAGCGATCTCGGCAGCGGACATGATCTGAGCCTGAACGCCACAAACGTCCCGTGTAACGTCGGCGAGACCCGCCTGATTCTTACCTGCAAGGTGGTGTCGCCTCAGCCGGAATGCCGCAACCTGGGACCACTCAACGAAATGTTGCGATCGCGCCGCTGCCATTCGTCAATCTCCTTAGTTACAAGAGCTCAACACAGAGTTCACGGAGCTGCTGCGTGCGCTCCGTGTTAAAAGCTTGAAGGCACCGAGGTCGCAGAGAACGCCCGTCTGGTTGCGACCCGACATCGCGCTAAGGTAGCATATCGGCGCGGCAGTCGGCCAACGGGCGGCAAGCGGCTGTAGCGGCGAACGATGCCTGCCCTGTAAGGGTTCGCCGTTCGAGTCACCATGCTTCAGGAGGGAGAGGTTGTATGAAACTACTAACAACAAGCGCGCTTCGCGATTGGATCATCCTCGTCGCGATCGGTTCGATTGCAGCGCCAGCCTGCGCCCATGACCCGCGCGCTTACGCTAAGGCGTCACAAGCGCCTGCGGCAAGCGCTGCCCCGGCCAGGCCGGTCCCGGGAATCAGCGGGCAGGGAAAGATGAGGTTCCGGGTCCTGTACACCTCCGAGCGATTACCCCAAGAAGCGCGGCAAGTGTTGGTCAAGGCCCATGGGGGCTTCGCCGTCGATCGCCGGCCGGGAAGAGGGGAGACGTACTTCGCCCTTCCCGGGGCGGGAATCCTTGAGATCAGCGCCGATCTGAAGTCGGTGCGCGGGCTGGACACTTCGGAGGACATGAAGCGGGTCAACCTCCACAACACCACCCTCTGGTATACGCCCGAGGGCGTTCCGTATCTGGTCTTTCCCGCCAACGACGCCGGCAAGGTCTTCACCACGACTCTCGACGGAAAGCTTGTTCACACCTTGAACGCGCCCACTGGCAGCGAGGATTTCGAGCAGCCGGAGATTGATGAGTATTTCCTGGGCGGGGGCAATT
>QHZK01000017.1 GCA_003224635.1 Acidobacteriota bacterium
GTCGTGGACGTTCGCCGCCGGTGTCTCCCCTTCTTTCCACACTAACCGCCAAGTGGCGCCGCTGTCGGTGGTCTTGGCGACGCCGTGAAACGGCCTTTTGCCATTGGGACCGGCGCCTAGTCCCTCGTACGAAACGTAAGCTACCTCCGGGTGGCTCAGGCTGGTTGCTACGGCATCAAGCTCGGGCAAGGGTACCTTCCCGCCTGCTAAACGCGCGAGCGAGTCGTCAGCCTGGCTCCAAGTGGTCCCGCCGTCGCGCGAGACGAGGATTTTGGCTGGCAGAATGCTTCCCCGCCCTTTCGCCGCCAAAGCGTACACGATCAGCCTGCCGTCTGAGGCGAATCCGGCCGAGGCGTCGCGGAACTCGCCCACGCCGCTCGGCGACGGGCCCTGCTTCCATTCGCCTGCCTTGCGGATGCTGACGGAATTCGTTCCGATAACATACAAGGTCCGGTCCGCCAGCGGCGAGCGCGAGTCGACATATATCTGGCGCCCCCCGGCGGCGAGGTCGGCGGAACGCTGCCAGTGTCCGCCCCAGTCACTCGACGCGTAGAGCGCGCACCTTCCCGGCCCTCCAATGGCCGCCCCTCCAATCGCCGCGTACAATTTCTTTGAGTCCGCCGGGTCCACGGCGAGGGCCGTGACGGGCCCGGCCGGCCCTTCCGCAGTCTCGACGATCGGGCTGGCGTGGTCGTCCGGCATGGTGACACGCGTCACGGAGGCGGGCGGCGGATAAACGAGGCTCCACGTCCTGCCGCGATCGGCGCTGCGCCACAACACTTGGGTTGCCGCGTAAATCACCTTGGAATCATTCGGGTCAAACGCGAAGAACTTCACCGGGCTTCCGAGGTTGAACATGCGCCAGGAATTGCCACCGTCCTTCGAGATGTAAGCTCCCGTCATGTCGCAGGCCGCCAGCACGAGGTTCGAGTCATGAGGGCTCACCGCGGGATAGAATTGCGCGCCCCCGCCTCCCGGACCCAAGATGCGCCACCGATCAAGGCGAGGAGCGGAATAGCCCTCGCGCACCTGCCCCAAGGCAGGCATCGCCGGCCAGAGCAACAGGAATGCGAGAATATAAGGCAGGATCAACAGTCGCCTCCGTGGGAGTCGGTCCCGGCGTTTATTGACCCGTGACAACGGCGCCCCACTCTCCGCGATAGCCCGGGTTGATAAGGGGCAGCGCAGCGGCGACGTTCGTGACCTTGAGACTCGCGCTGTCCCACCGGAGCTTCTCCCCCGTCCGCAGAGCTATATTGCCGAGAAGCAGGGCTTCCGCGATCGGGCCCTCGAACTCGAAGTTGGCGGCAGGCGGCGGACCTCCCGTGGTGGCCTTCATGGCCTCGATCCACTCGCGATAATGACTGATCGACCGCGGAAGCGTTTTCGGCGGCGGCACAAAGGCCCTCATTCGCGATTCGGGAATCAATCGGGGGTTCTCGCCGTGGAAGCCGCTCATAATGGCGCCGTGGTCTCCGATAAACAACAACCCTTCGTGCTCGCTGCCCATTTCAACGCCATCCTGGAGCTCGTCCGGACGGGGCGGCTTGAGTCCGCCGTCGTACCAAGTCAGCTTGACAGGTGGCATATCGCCGCGGGCAGGGAAATCCCACTGGATCATCGACGCCAAGGGGAAGGTCTCATTGAAGGGCTTGGTCGAGCTGGCTTCGACGGCGCTCGGCGCGGTCAGCTTCAACACGCGGAAGATGGTGTCGAAACTATATTGTCCCATGTCCCCGAGCGCGCCGGCGCCGAAGTCATACCAACCGCGCCAAACGAAGGGAAGGTAAACGTGGTTAAAAGGACGCACGGGCGCCGGGCCCAGCCACAGGTCCCAGTCCAGTCCGGGCGGAATTGGGTCAGGCTTGTCGGGCCGATCGATTCCCTGTGGCCAGAAGGGCCGGCTGGACCAGTTCTCCACCCGGCGCACGGGTCCAATGGCGCCCGCCCAGATCCACTCGCACAACAGCCGAGTTGCCTCCGAGGCCGAGTTGCCCACGGCAACTTGCGTCGCCACCTTGCTCGCGCGGGCTACGTCCGCCATCCGCCGCGCCTCATAGACCGAATGCGTCATCGGCTTCTGGCAGTAGGTATGCTTCCCCGTCTTCATGGCCATGATGGAGATGGGCGCGTGCCAGTGGTCGGGAGTACAGACTACTACACCGTCTATACCCAGTTTGTTTTCGCTCATCACCGCACGGAAGTCGCTGTAGGCCGCGCAGCCCGAGTACCGGCCGGAGGGCTGGCGCCTGCCATAGTAGGCCTCGACGATCTGCTGCGCCGGGTCGCGTCCGGCCGTCGCGCCCGTGAGCTGGCTGCCCCAACTCCGATCTTCCAGCAGGGCGCGGACCTTGTCGCGAAGCTCGTTCGTGCCCCATTCCGAGTAGTCGCTGCTCTGGCGATTGACGTCCGCGACTGCGACCACCTGCACGTCCGGCTGTTTCAGAAAGTCCAGCATGACCCGCGTTCCCTGCGCCCCTACACCTATGCAGGCCAGAGTCAGCTTGTCGCTCGGCGCGACGTGGCCCGGTCCACCGAGTACGCGTCGAGGGACGATCGAGAATGCGGCCGCAGTCATGCCGCCTCGAACAAACGCGCGGCGCGAGACCGTCCTCTCTCTGGGATTTGCTTCGACCTTGTCTTTCACATTGGCCATCCCATACCTCCGCGTCGGAGCATGGTCCGCGCACCTCACGTTAGACGACATTAAAGATACCACAGCAACTCGCCGAGAAAACGGGCCGGATGTCGAAGCAGACCCGGCGACGCCAGTGGTAAGATTGGCTGATGCAACGACGCCAATTCATCAAGCGAGTTATCGAGACCACGGCGATCGGTTCGACTAGCGCCTTTTCTGCAGGAAAGATTGTGGGCGCAAACGACCGGGTCAACGTCGGGCTGATTGGGTGTGGCGGGCGCGGACGCCTGGTGGCGAAGCTGATGCGGGAGGTTCCCAACGTGGAGATCGCCGCCGTGTGCGACGTTTTCGATCCTCAAGCAGCAGCGGCGCAAGAGCGGGCCGGGCCCGGCTGCCGGTCTTATCGCGATTTCAGGAACCTGATCGAGCAGAAGGGCGTGGATGCGGTCGTGATCGCGACGCCGGACCACTGGCACGCGATCCCTGCGGTGCTGGCCTGCCAGGCGGGCAAGGACGTATACGTGGAAAAGCCTCTTGCGCACACGATTAAAGAAGGCCGCGCGATGGTTGCAGCGGCGCGCCGCTACAACAGGATGGTTCAGGCGGGTACGCAGCACCGTTCGGCTGCCCACTTTCGCGAAGTGGCGGGGATCATTCAAAGTGGCGAGCTCGGGCCCGTGCATTTCGTGCGCGTCTGGAATTACCTGAACATGTCCCCGGACGGAATCGGGCGAGCGCCGGACTCGAGTCCGCCGGAAGGATTGGACTGGGACTTTTATCTGGGGCCGGCCCCCTATGTCCCGTACAATAAAAACCGGTTCCTCGTGACCTATCGATGGTTCTGGGACTACGCCGGCGGAATGGCCACCGATTACGGAACGCATCGCTTTGACAGCGTGCTCCAGGTGATGGGCGCGGACGCGCCCGCGAGCGTGACGGCGTCGGGAGGGCGTTACGGTCTCAAGGACGGCGCGGAGACGCCGGACGTTTTGCAGATCACCTATGAGTTCCCGACGTACGTTTTAAGCTATGAGGCCAGCATGCTCAACGGGCACGGTTGCGGCGGGCGAACGCCCGGCAGAAAGTACTACCTGACGCGCGGGAAGGACGACCGCCCGCACGGCATGGCCTTTTACGGGACTAACGGCGCGCTGTTTGCCGACCGCGTAGGCTTTGAAATCTATCCCGAATCCCTGGGGGAATCAGGACCCGGAGCCGCCAACTCATCGGCCGGCCCGCCGGAAGGTTACCGCATGGAGCGCAAGGAAGGCCAAGGAGAAGACGCCACGGGCTCGCACGTGCGGAATTTCATCGAGTGCGTCCGGTCTCGACAAACACCTGTGGCCGATGTAGAGATTGGACATCGCGCCGCAACGGTCGCGCACCTGGGCAATATTGCTTACCGCACAGGCCGTAAAATTCGTTGGGATGCAGTCAGGGAAGAAATTGTGGGTGACTCCGGAGCTTCCGCACTCCTTGCGTCCAAGGCCCGCAAGCCGTGGGACTTGATCTGAAAAATGAGGATTGGTCAACGGGCACGGGCAAACGGAGCCAACCCTGGCCGAACTGACAGCGCGCCGCTCAGCGCTCGCGATGACCGGCCAAGTTGCGGAAGAACAAGAACAAGGCCGCGGACCCCGCGAGTACCGCTAGGCAGACCACAAACTGGGTCTCCGTGATGTTGAGGTAGGAACTCCACTGGTACAACAGGTCGTCCATCTTTACCACCCCTGGGGCTTGAGCCCTAATATTCCTGACACTCAAAAGCCCACACGTACTCTCTACTAATCACAAACCGTCGCCCGCGGCTGAGCGCGTACTCCCCACCCGCGCCGCTCGAGGCCACCCCTCCCAACTCTCAATGCTTTTGAAAGCCTCTACTGATTCTCAGTCTAACCCCCTTTGCTGTCAAGTACCGAGTCCATTACTGCTAGGCTACGACAGTACCTCTCTGATTAGTACCGCTGGCGGAACGGCCTCGACCTCGATCCCGACTCCCGAACTGCTTGTGCCGATCCAATAAAGATCTGAGGGCCGCCTGAAATCCCGGATAGCATTTCGTTGCGAAAGGTGTATACTGTAAATGCCTGATCGGTTTTTACGACCAACTCGTCAGTGACGGCAAGGGCCACACAAGGATTTGGTTGTGCGGCCTTTTTGTTTTTGGCGAGTGGTCGCGAGAGCGGAACAAGACAATCACACAGTAAAGGAACATAAAACGTTATGGACAGAGAACAAGGTACGGTGAAATGGTTTAACAACGCCAAGGGTTACGGGTTCATCCAACGCGCATCCGGCGGTGATGTTTTCGTGCATCACTCAGCCATCCAGGCGGACGGATTCAAGTCGCTTGGCGAAGGTGAGACGGTTGAATTCACGGTCACCAAAGGCCCGAAAGGGCTGCAGGCCGAGAACGTGGTCAAGGTCTAAAAGCCAAACCGGGTTCCACGCCCGCGCTTGCTGCTGCACAGCGGCGCGGGCGGGAGCCGCCCGACCATGAGGGGAGTGACGATGCAGATTCAATATCTTGGATTTGAAAACAGATCCCGGGGCCGAGATTACAACTACCGCGTGCTCAACCCGAAGTCGGAGAACCGCGAGTTCACATTTACCATCTCCACCCAGGCGTTTAGCGAGAGGCGCGTGCCCTTTCAGGACGCGGCAGACATCTGTTATCAGAAATTGCAGAAAGAGCTTGGTCTCGAAACTGCCGAGCAGCCCCTTCCCCGCCATTCCATTATTTCGAACCAGGAGCTGGACGAGTACAGGGAGAAATACCGTCCCCCCAAGAGGCGAACCTGGTGAGCGCATCAGAGCTTCAAAGCCCTAGCCACGAAGCGATTTCTTAAGACACCTTCCATTCAAGCCACGTTCGCCCCAGGCGCCCTTACGATTACTCTCAGCGCCATTTGGAGCGGCCGTCGACCTCTCGTGCCAGCGACCGCTCAGCAAAACTCAACTCTCGTCAGCCGCAGGCGAGCCTCGAACCGGGATTGCCCAGAACTTTCCCTCCAGGGCGTGGCCAGCAGCCACGTTCACCGTTACTGCCAAAATCTAAGGGGGCGTGAGGAACCGCCGGCAAGGCCTCCATTACGGACGAAAGGCCGCGAGAAACGCTTGACTTTGGAAGCCGGTAGTAGTATCAGAACACTTGTTGCATTTCGGCAGATCCAAATTGAAAACTCTGCGAGTTAACGATTGGAAGCTTTGGCGTCCCGGGAGCCGTCGGCGCGGTCTCGGGTGCTTGTATGCGAAAGTGCTCTTCCACAAGGCTGCCCTACCTCCTGTATGACGGCGGCCGGTCCGCGTCTCGCGTCGGGTTGACGGGTCCAGAGGATTCCACGCGGAAATTTCAAGACTTGAAGATCAGGGGGTGCAGACATGAAGAATCCATGTGGCAAGGCGGTCCTGGCGCTTTCCATATGCTTTCTGGTTTCGGGAGTGCTGTCCGCGCAGTCGGACCTCGGCACGATTTCAGGCTTTGTCAAAGACCCGTCGGGCGCCACAGTTCCGAACGCCAAGGTCACCGTCCGAAACAAGAGCGGCATCGAACGTCAGGCAACCACCAACGAATCCGGCTATTACACCATCACCAACATCCCGCCCGGCCTGTACGACATGAGCGCCGAGGCGTCCGGTTTCAAGAAGTACGCGAGCACCAACAACAAGCTTGACCCGAGCGCCGCTCTGACCGTTGATGCGACGCTGGAGGTGGGCGTCACCACGCAAACGGTCGAGGTCTCGGCAACCGCGGCGGTGCTGCAGTCGGAATCAGCCTCCGTGCAGAAGCTCGTCAGCAGGGAGCAGATTGACTCTCTCGAGCTCAACGGCCGCAACCCGGTCGGCCTTGCGGGGCTGGTGCCCGGCGCTCGCGGCGGCACGCTGGCGAGCCTCAGCGCTTTTTTCAACCAGGGGCCGGCGAATTTCAATGGCTCCCGCAACCCTGAGAACTTGATCACGTTTGACGGCGCCCCGGCTACGCGCACGCGCTCCAACGGCACGAGTCTTGGCGCCGCCGACGTGGACTCCACGCAGGAAGTCGAGATCCTTACTGCGGATTACGCCGCTGAATACGGCCGCTCGTCCGGCGCCCAGATCCGCGTGATCACCAAGAGCGGCACGCAGCAGTTCCACGGCACCCTGTACGAATATGACCGCAACACCGCCCTCAACGCGAACACCTGGTCGCGCGACGCCAACTCCCTGACCCCGCACGCGGCGCAATTCCAATACAACCAGTTTGGGTACAACTTCGGCGGTCCCCTTTACATCCCCAACCACTTCAACACGGACAAGAGCAAGGTCTTTTTCTACTGGGGCCAGGAATGGGTGAGATACCACTTTATCGAGTCAGGCTCATCGGTAGGATCGGCGGGCTTGCTGACGGTTCCTTCACTCAAAATGCGGCAAGGCGACTTCAGCGAGCTGCTTGACCCGAACAATCCTTTTATCACGCGCAAGGATGCGAGCGGCAATAAGATCCCCGTGGTGGTTAAGAATCCGGAAACGGGCCTTCCCTTCCCCAATAACGTCGTTACGGGCAACCGCCTGGACGGCACTCCCTGGCTTAGCCCCAACGGCCTTGGTGTATTGAACGCGTATCCGGCGCCCAACCTTACCACTTTCGTCGGCGGCAACGGTAACTGGTTTGCCGCGAAGCTTCACACTCAAAACTCACGCAAGGATACGGTTTCGGTCGATGTGAACCCGACGGAGCAGCAGAGGGTTCGGTTCCGCCACACGACCTTCGCATACCTGGAGTACCAGCCACTCGACGGCAATACCGACCGTACGCCGAAGTTTTTCAACCGCCCCAACCAGACGAACTCCGTCGACTACGTTTGGACCATCAGCCCCACGAAGGTTAACGAGGTCCTGCTTACAGCCAGTGAGGACGTCGTCTTGATCCCCGTTGACCAGTCGCACTTTTTCGATCGGACAAAGGCAGGTCTCAACTACCCCTATATATTTCCGGACGGAAAGCTGATTCCGACCCGTATTCCGACCGTGAACATGTCTCCCTTCTCTCAACTGAGCGGCGGGCCGTATCCCTCGCACTCCTCCGGCCCCATCCTCGAGGCGTCCGACAGCTTGACCTGGGTCAAGGAAAGTCACACGTTGAAGTTTGGCGCCCTGTATGAGTACTCGGGCGAAAACGACAATGATGAGATCAACGTGCAGGCTTGCCCGACTTGCACGAACAACCAGAACGGCCAATTCCTGTTCGCTGATACCACACCGGGCGGGACTGGAGTCGCAGTCGCCAACGCGGCCATCGGACTGTTTGATACCTATTCCGAAATCGGCCACCGCGCCTTTACAGTCTTCCGCGGAAGCATGTGGGAGGGCTTCGTGCAGGATTCCTGGAAAGCCAAGCAGAATCTGACTGTCAACTACGGCCTCCGCTACACCGTCATCGTTCCCTACCACGCTCTGTGGGGGAACATGATTGTCTTCGACCCAAGGTTTTACGATCCGAGCAAAGCGGTGACGATCGATCCCGCGACCGGCCTGATCACCGACTCGCCTACGATAGAACAGCGATACAACGGCATGGTCATTCCCGGCAGCGGGTTCCCCTCTTCCGCGATGGGCCGAGTCCCTGAGGCCGCTTCGGGTCTCTATAATGGCTTGTTCCGCGGGGTGAGCAACCATTACTCGGACATCCAGTATGGCGATATCCAGCCCCGCCTCGGCTTCGCTTACCAACTCAAACCTAAGACAGTGATTCGCGCCGGCGGGGGCCGGTTCGTTACCCGCCTAGGCGTGAGCGACTCGATCTTCCTGGGCGGCAACCCACCGTTCCAGCCGAACGCCAGCGTAGCGAACGGTTCGGTGGATAACCCTGGAGGAAACAATGCCAACAACAACGTACTGGTGGTAACAACCCAGAGCAAGGCCTTCAAGAACCCGGAAGCATGGAACTGGAACGTCACGCTCGAGCACCAGATGCCATGGAAGTCCATCCTCAGTGTCGCTTACGTTGGCCGTCGTGGTCTGCACCTGCAACGAGAGGCCGACATCAACCAGCCGACCACGGCTACTGTGGCAGCGAACCCTGGCGTCAGCCTCAACGCCTTGCGGCCGTATCTCGGCTTTGGCTCCATTCGGGAGACGGATAACGTGGCCAGTTCTCGATACAATTCGTTCCAACTGGCCTGGAACCGCCGCTTCACGGGCGGGCTTTTATTCGGCCTTTCATACACGCTGTCGAAGAGCATGGATGACGGCTCGAACCAGCGCGACGTCATCCCGAACACTTACGACCCACAGATGTTGTGGGGGCCGTCCGAGTTCGACGCCCGCCACATCTTCGTACTCAACTACCTCTACGAGCTGCCGTTGTTCCGCGGGCAGTCCGGTCGGGCTCGCAAGCTGCTTGGCGGATGGCAGATCAGCGGCATCACCCAGTTCCAGACCGGCACACCTTGCGGCGTTGCGAGCGCCAGCGATTACACCGCAGTTAAAGGCGTCCACGCCGGTGTGGGCCTGGACTCTAACTTCGGGTGCGGCGTCAACGGTCAATACTACGTCGTGAACGGCCACCCGAAGATCATCGGTAAATTCGCAGCGAACGGCGCGAACGATCCCAACCAGTGGTTCGCCGTAACGAATCCTGATGGCTCTCCGATCTTTACCGCGCCCCCGGCCGGCACGTTCAATACGCAGCGCGTTCGCGACCTCTTTTACCAGCCCGGATTCCAGAACTGGAACGTCGGACTGTTCAAGTCGTTCCCGATTAGCGAGCGAAAAGGGTTCCAGTTCCGCGCCGAGGCGTTCAACTTCATCAACCACCCGAATTGGGGCGGAGGAAGCGGGGGCGGCGTGAACTTCAACCCGACCAGCTCGACCTTCGGGAAAGTCACCACAAAGGGCGGTGGTGTGGGTGGCGGCGAGCGCAACCTGCAGCTCTCGCTCCGCTTCTACTTCTAATAATGAGATCGCGGCCGCCTTTTCAGGGGGCTCGTCGCTCGGGCCCACTCGGTCAACCGGGTGGGCCTTTTCTTTGTGTGCGGAGGACGTTCAAGAGCCCTCGAATGTTGAGACTTTTGCGAGCATGCGAGTTGCCCGGCGGCGCTCTTGTACAATAGGGACTGAGGCGAGGCGGCAGTGGGCATCAT
>QHZK01000564.1 GCA_003224635.1 Acidobacteriota bacterium
AACTGAGAGACTGACAAACTGATTTACGCCCTGAGATACGGCTGGAGCTGCTTCCACCAACCTTCGAGTTCCTGCTCGTCGAATTTGTCGAGCTCCGGGCCGGCATGGCCGCGCATCTTCGCCGTCTTGAAAACTCCCCTTCGCACCAGCACGGCCTTGGCGAAGGGCATCCCGTAGGTTTCCTCGAGGTTGATCAGGGGAAGCAGCTTGGCAAAGAGCTGGCGGGCCTCTTCCATCTTGCCGCCAGCGGCCAGCTCGTACACCTGGGCGTCGACGTCAACGAATTCGCAGGCCGGCATGGTGCCGGAAGAGCCGCGCGGAAGCTCGTTCAGCAGGTTGCGGCCCGCGTCGCCCGAAAAAATCCCGGTCATGACGCCCGAGTGGGCGTACTCCTCGAGGCGGTGAGCGACGGGGTCAACCTCTTCCTTGACGTAGCCGAGCTGCGGGAATTCCCGCGCCAACCGGATCACAAACTCGGTTGACATCGCCGGTCCCCACGCGCCGCCGCTGTTCTGGATGAAGATCGGCAGGGACACCGCGCGCCCGAGCGACCGGTAATAGTCGGCCGCCGTATCGAGACCCGCGTGCCCGACGTACGGCGGCAGGGCGATCACCGCGTCAGCGCCCTTCTCCTCGGCGTGCCGCGCGAACTTGATCGCCAGCTCCTTCATGGGCGCCTGGACGCCAATCACCACGGGGCGCCGTCCGGCTGCCGCGCGGACCACGATCTCGGCTCCGCGCATCCGCTCCTCTTCCGAGAGCAGGTAGAACTCCGCCGCGAGCTGCGGCCACACCAGACCGTGAGCGCCCGCGCGCACGCAGAAGCTCACCTCGCGCTCGAGGTCCTCTGCGTCCATCTGGTCGTTCGCTTTGAAGGGCGTCTCAAGGATGGCAAAGATTCCGCGAAAGGCTTTCTTCTCGGCTGGAGCGGCCGCTTCGAGGACCGCGGCTATTGGCATCCGCGAGAGCAAGGGTAAGGCGACGGCCGCCCCTGCCGCGTGTCCAATGAATCGACGCCGACCGAATCTCATGACAAGTTAGTCAGTTAGTAAGTTTTTCAAACTTCAGTTTGTCAATTCGTCAGCATTTCAATTGGTCCGTCTTTCAGGTCCGATCTCTGACTTGCTGGACAACGTATAAACTCCGTCCGACAGACTGAGAGACTGACAGACTGACACTCCGACAGACTGAGCGACTGAATCCCGCTACACGTAAGCGATGCACTCGATTTCGACCGGCGAGTCGCCGGGCAAGTCTTTTACGGCAATCGTGGAGCGCGCCGGTGGGTCGGTGGGGAAGAACTCGTGGTAGACCACGTTCATCTCGCCCCACTTCGTGATGTCGGTGAGGAACACCGTGCACTTGAGCACCTTGTCAGGCGAGGACCCCGCCGCGTCGAGCACCAGCTTGATGTTTTCAAGGCACCGGCGTACTTGATTCTGAAAGGGTCCGTCGACTACCTTGTGCGTCACCGGATCGTGCGCTCCCGCGCCGGAAACAAAGAGCAGGTTTCCATGCTGGATGCCCGAGCTGAAGATGGCGTCCTTCGAGGGCTTTTCATCCGCCTTGTAAATGACCTTCTTCCCTTTCTTCCCCCCTGAACTCTTTGCCGCGACGGGAAGCGCAACAAGCCCAGCAGCAGCGGCCGCGGTGGCCCCGCTCAAGCCGCGTCGCAGGAATTTACGTCGATCGGTTTTGTGAATGTTCATCGCTATGTCTCCTGAATCTGGAACGTACGCTATTCGTGCC
The DNA here is from genome assembly GCA_003224635.1 of Acidobacteriota bacterium. Classification (GTDB taxonomy): domain Bacteria; phylum Acidobacteriota; class Terriglobia; order UBA7540; family UBA7540; genus QHZK01. The sequence goes on from QHZK01000564.1 coordinate 1,750, forward strand.
CCACAAAAATGTGCGGCCTGAGAAAATATCACAACTCATCGAAATAGCGCAGGCCTGCTCTTCAGGACTGCGCCTCTTTGACCGGTTCCTTGCTGGAGGGTTCAACTTCGACAGATCTCCACCCACCGGTTCGACCGGAGCTGGCGTTGGCGTCGTGTCTGGTAAGCTCAGGATGCCTTCAGAAGCTTCTGTTCCACTTCCTTTGGCAATTCGATTACCATGAAGTGGCTGGCGGGATACAAATAATCTTCTCCGCTCTCGTCGACGACCCGCACATCACCCTCCTCGGCAGCATCGTCGTCGGGAAGCACCCGATAGATCTTGCGCAGCTCGAGCGATGCCGGGTAACCAGAATTGTCTACACAGACAGCGAAGCGTGCGGCAGAACTTTTCCGTTGTTTCATGAATCTTTAGTCCAAATAGCGCTTCCGCTTGATTTCTCTCTTTCCGATGCCATGTGCCTCGTACCAGTGCAGCTCGGCTAAACGTAGTCTACCACTGCGGAGACGGACGGTAGCAACTCCTTAAGCTTCCGCCAGCGTCCAGGACCATAAAGCCTTCGTAGCCGCGCGACACCCCGAACCGCACTGCCGACTGCAATGATTTCAACGTCCGTGATCTCGCCAACTATTTCGAACGGCATGTTCCGGGCAAGAACGGGCTCATGCCGGATGCTTTCCGCAGGGGCCTTCGACTTGCCATCGTCCATCCCGCCAAAAGAACCTGTGACGGTGGTAGAAGCAGAGGCCGCATCGTGGGCACCTGTACGGAAAGACTCTCTTGCCGTCCACGCTTACGATGCAGCCGCAGGTGTCTGTATCGCCGTACACACTACTGCGCCATGCGCTTCACTTCAGTGGGTAGTTTCGCT
>QHZK01000567.1 GCA_003224635.1 Acidobacteriota bacterium
AGCCAACACCTGGGCGGACCGCATCATTCTGGCTGACCGGCAGTGCCGGGACGACCTCCCGGACTACAACGACGATTACCTGGACCGGTTCTACGCCCAGGTGGGTTCCGTCGCCATCCAGGAGCTCAACGGCGCCGCTCATGATACCGGCTCCTACTGGTACACCGCCTGGCTCAACGCCGGGCGTCCTGAGTTGCCAAGCCGTTAAAGAAGTTCGGAGTTGTTGAGTTCGGCGTTGCTCAGTTCGGAGTGGTTGCGTTGAGGAAAGTCAGAAACTCCGGACTCGGAACTGAAGAACTGAAGGCTTTGGAGTCCCCATCCCTCGACGCGTTCATCGCTCGGCTGCCGAAAGTGGAACTTCACCTCCACCTCGAGGGCAGCATCCGGCCCGCCACCCTGCGAGAGCTCACCCAAAACAAGAGCTGGCTATGGCAGAAAGTTGAGGATTGGGTCAGCGAGCGCGAGCGGGACTCCTACGCTTACGGCAATTTTCAGAAGTTCCTGGCTGCGTTCGCCCTGGTGACGCTGATGCTCGAGGCGCCGGAGGACTACGCGCTCGTGACCACGCGCCTCGTCGAGTGGTTGGCGGAGCAGAACGTCAAGTATGCCGAGATCACGCTGTCCGCCGGCGTCATCCTCTGGAAGAAGCAGTCGGTTGAGGCGGTCTTCGAGGCGATCTCCGCCGCCGCGAGCGAGTCCGAGAGGCGGCTGGGAGTGCGCGTTCAATGGATTTTTGATGCCGTCCGCCAGTTCGGGGCGGATCACGCGCGGCAGGTCCTCGATTGGGCGGGCCGCTTTCGCTCGCGGGGCGTCGTGGCTTTTGGAATCGGGGGCGATGAAGCGCGCGGCCCCGCCGAACTCTTCACTGACGTTTATCGCCAGGCTCGTGACCTGGGTCTGCACGTGACCGCGCACGCCGGCGAAACTGTTGGGCCCGAGAGCATCCGCGTGGCGGTCGAGCTGCTCGGGGCCGAGCGCATCGGGCACGGTCTCACACTTCTCGGCGATCCAAGCGTCGTGGCGCTCGTCCGCGAGCGGCGGATTCCGCTCGAAGTCTGTCCGACCAGCAACGTCGCGACCGGCTTGCTCGAAAGGTTCGAGGACCATCCCCTGCCGAGGTTCCTCAAGTCCGGCCTGGTGGTCACGCTGAATTCGGACGACCCGGCAATGTTCGGCACGAGTCTCAACGAAGAGGTGGGAAAGGCTGCGCGCTCGTTCGCCCTCTCGCGCCCGCAGATCGTCGAGATAGGCGAGAACTCGATCCGCGCCGCGTTTCTCGCGGAAGACGAACAAGCGCGACTCTTGAGGGAATTGCACGCTCAGGCGGGAGCATCGTCATAGCGCTTGGTGTGGTTTGAGGGCAGCTACGCCTTGTCGAGCACGTTGCCCACGTCACAGCAAAACGCCGTCGGATTCTTTGGCGCGCCCGTCCACGCAGTTAATCCCCGCCGCGGTGATCTTGACGCAACCGATGCCTGCCGGACCATACTCCTCCTCGCGCACTTCGTCCCAGGTGACGTACCCGCACTCTCGCAGGTAGTGGAGCAGCTCGTTGAGCGTCTCCATGAAGACCGGCATGCTCTTTTCAAAAAGGTGCTTCTGCAACATCGCCGGCGTCGCGCCTCGCGGCCCCGCCTGCTTGAGGTAGCGCAGGATGAGGCCGCGCTGAGCGTCTGCCCGGTCGCGCTCGACGTTGATGCGCATTTCCGCTCTCCCCCTGCGGATCGTCGCGTCAGAATACCCCATGCGCTATTCCGCTGTGAGTCATTCGAAGATCTGATCGAGCGGGATTGAGAACCCAGGCAGCAATTCGGGCTCTTCAAAGGTGTGTCCCGCGTCCGCGCTGCGGATTTCGGGTTCCAGCTTGCCAGGAAGGTAACGGTAGGCCAGACGCGTGTTCGGGTAGAACAGCCACACGGCCCGCGTTCCGGCGGCGAGGTATTGCGATACTTTCAGAAGCAGGTCGGCGGCGCGCTCGCTCTTGGAGACAATCTCGATTACCAGATCGGGAGCCACGGGCAAGGGAATTTGTTCGAGGTCGATACGTCGGAGGCGCTCGGCCCCGATAAAGGCCACGTCGGGCCGGCGGACCGTTTCGCCGAGCAGCTTAAAATCCGTTTCGCTCGTGACGCCGCCGAGTCTTTCGCTCTTAACGAAAGCCCGAAGCCGGGCATTGAACTCGTCCCGGATTTCGTTGTGCAGATAGTTTGGCGATGGCGTCACGATGAGTTCTCCCTCACTCAACTCGTACCGTACGCCCTCGGGTTCATCGAGGGCAGCATAGCCTTCGACGCTGAGCAAAGCCTTGGTACCCATTTCGAGCCTCCATTTGCCTTAGACTATCACAGCCGTGAGGGCTTTCCCACAAGCGGCCCTCACAGCCCTCCGCACCGCACTGCGGCGGGGGACGGCTTCCCTGATATAATCGGTTTCGAGAGGAGTCTCGCATGACGGCTTCCCGGCCGCGCGCCGTCTTCTTCGACGCCGGCAACACGCTGATCTTTCCCCGCGTGGACCAACTCGCCCAGGAGTTGACCGCCCAAGGCTATCCCGCTACCGTCGAAGACTTTTACGCGGCGGAGCGGGCCGGCAA
>QHZK01000568.1 GCA_003224635.1 Acidobacteriota bacterium
TCCCGAGCAGATCGATAAAGTCGGGTTCGAGCAGCGCGAGGGCAAGCTGCGCATCATCCTGGCGGCCCTGATCCGCGACCTGGCGGTCCCCATGATCGAGCGCGCGCTTAACCCGCTGCTCGAGCGAAACGGCCTTACCCGCGGGGACATTCGCTTCTGGGTGGCGCATCCCGGCGGGCGCAAGGTCATTGACAACGTACAAAAGCAGATGGGCTTGACGGATGAGCAGTTGCGCCACTCGAAAACCGTGATGCGAAACTACGGCAACATGTCGTCGCCCACGGTGATGTTCGTGCTGGATGAGGTCGAGCGCAACGGCAATCCGCAGGCCGGCGACTGGGGCGTGATGATCGCGCTCGGTCCCGGAATGGCTGCGGAGACCGCGCTGCTGAAATGGTAGGACCAGCGATTGAGTCATTGGGCCATTGAGTCAGTGGGCCATTACAGAGGCCTGCCCAATAGGGTGACGGATGACGGATGCCCCCCTCACCCGGCGCTGCGCGCCACCTCTCCCGCAGGGGGAGAGGGCATGAATTCGAGCCTTCTCTCCCTTCTCCCCTTGCGGGAGAGGGGCCGGGGGTGAGGGCGCTCGGTGACTCAATTCTGCAGAGCTCAATAAGTCATCGGCTCATCGAGTCATTCGAGAACCGACGACTCCCGTTCGGAGAGTTCGGTACGTCAAGCCCTTCGGTGAGGGCTAATTCTCGGTGAAAGGCGGAAACAGAAGCATGAATCGAACAAAAGTGTGTAGGGTTGCTTTCGTCCTCTTCGCGGTCGCCGCGGCGGCGGCCGCCGCTCAGGAACCAGCTCCTGCCGGAGGCGGCGAGGGCACGGAGATCAAAGTCACGGCCAAGAAGTACGAATTCGACCCGAGCGTGATTACGGTCAAGAAAGGCGACCACGTGAAGCTAGTCATCACCGCCCTCGACCGCGATCACGGGTTCAAACTCGAAGCCTTCAACATCAATCAGAAACTCAAGAAGGGCGACCCCGCCACTATCGAGTTCACCGCCGACAAAGCGGGCACGTTCCCGTTCCAGTGCTCGGATTTTTGCGGCCTGGGACACCGTAAGATGAAGGGCAAGCTGGTGGTAGAAGAGCAGTGACGAGTCACAAGTGACGAGTGACAAGCGCCTAACTCATCACTCACGCTCTTCGGATGCGCGGCAAGGGCGGCGCTGGCCGGGTGTGGTGCGACTGCGGGTCATTCAGAAAGTCACGCCATCGATGCAGTTGCTGTCGCAGATCCGCCAAGTTAACGCCGTTCTCGGCCTCGCCGAACCTCTCCAGTTTCTGCGAACCCTTCTCGAGCAACGATCGGAAGCCAACTCGATTGTCGCGAGCGTGATGGTGGAACGCGGCGGCGACCTGGATCAGCCCGTGGAGAAGGACCTTCTCCTTGCCATGCGCCTTCAGCCACACGGCTTCGAGCGCCTCGTGGGCCTCAAAGAATTTCCGCGTGTTGAATAGATGGATTCCCTCGGCGACAGCCGGGTCCATTGTAAAGGATTCAGAATTCAGGTTACGCTGGGAAGCGACAGCCACAGCATGCAACCTCAGTACTCGCCGCGCGATTCAACCTTTCCAGTTACTGACTCCTGACTTCTGACTCCTGACTTCCGCATCAGAAGATCTCGAACCGCTCCTGGTGCACGCTGGGGTCGCTCTTGATGATCACGTCCTTGCCGGTGATGGCTTCCAGCTCCGAGAGCAGCGCGCCCTCGCGCGACTTGAGCCGGTGCGCCACTTCGGGGTTGATGCGCAAAGTGAGCGACTTGCCTTCGACGTGGCTCGCCATCTTTCGAGCTTCCGCCAGGATCTCCAAGCAGACCGTGCCGGGTGACTTGATCCAGCCCGCGCCGCTGCAGTAGTGGCAAGGCTCGCAGAGG
>QHZK01000566.1 GCA_003224635.1 Acidobacteriota bacterium
GAATACACGTACGACCAGCTCAAAGCTGGCGGCTTTTCCGACTCCGTTCTCACAGCCGGTATAAAGGCCCGAGCGAGGATCCAGCGGGCGGCCGCGGTGCTAAGGCCGCTCGGTATATTTGAATGGGATCTCTGTTTGCTATTGCAGGACAGGATGAAAAAACAGCTCAAATTCCAAAGAAGAAGGGCCGCAAGCACCAGGAGACAAAGCCGAAAATAGGCATCCATCGACATGGAGGTCGGGACAAAGGCAAATAGGATACCCAGCCGGTCATCACCTTATTGAGTACGGTTTTTTCTTGGATCACAAACCCAATTATCGATCAAACCACGGATTTACCGGGGCAACTAACTGTAGTTGGCTGGTCAAGCATGAGCAATTGCGGTATGCTCAAACGAAGGAGCAATTCGTTATGGGCGACACCTCCACTTCTTCCGCGATTAAACTCGACCATTTGATCTGGGGTGCTGGCGGCCTTCTACTCGGCACGTGGTGGGTGAAGAACCGAGCCGACGAAGCAAAGAAGAGCCGCGGAACAGGATGACCCGGACGGCGTAGCCACAGTCTGCGAGGAAGTCGCTCCAATCCTGGACGACTGGGAGCCACAACATTACGGTTGCGAAGATGACTACGCAGATGACCTTTATCAGTATCTTTGCGATGAATATGTTGACGACCAGGAGTCCTTTGCTGAAGACATCCATCTCCGTCCAGACACGTGCGAAGGAGTCCCGGATATCCTAATCGATGACCGGCTAGTCCTTGAAGTGAAACGGAATCTCAACAAAGCGGAGCGGGACAGACTTCTGGGTCAGTGCGCAGGTTATTCCCGCGAGTGGGTCACTTGGGTGGTGCTGATCGACACGCCGAGCCATCTCGTTCGCGAACTGGAAGAGCTACTTGCGGCCAAAGGACTGGAACACATTCTTGTGTTCGCGTTTTCTTGAGCGAGCGTAGCCCGCCGCCCGATCGAGGTCCTCGACACGCCTGGCGCTTCAGCCTGAGAGGTCAGCCTTCTCGATGAGGGCCTTGGCGTCCTTTTGCTCGGCTGATTTGACGGCGCTCCTGCTCTGCTCGATCTTGTCTTTCAGCTTGGCGTAGCTGTCGCGTTTCGCCTTGTAAGCGTCGGCCTGCTCTTTGCTGGCGGCCGAGTCCTGAGCCGCTTTGTCCAGGCAACTGACCAGGCCGGCAAGCACGGTAAGGCTGAAGCCTGCCTTGCTCACGTAAGACTTCTGGTGGTACGCCTTTTCGAAGTCTCCGAGACTCTCCTTCTTTATCGTGCCGACCAGGTCGGTGATGTCCTTGAGCGTGGTCTTCGACATCTCTTCGTCGTCCTGGCAAGCCTGCGCCAAGAGCGTCCGCTGGCCGAGGCAGCCCGCCAGCCCGCCCACGAGCAATACCGTTCCGATGATCCGTCTCATTTGTGGCTACCCCACCACTCGGCGCCGCAGGATTGGAGATTCCCGCGGCTAAAATCTGGTCCTTATGCTACCAGAGCGCGAGCGGTCGGGCGCAAGGATTTTGTGAGCAGGAGTCAGGATTCAGAAGTCAGAAGTCAGAAGTCGGGAGGCGGGATATGGACATCCCGCAGAAGACCGCTCGCGCCGGATCGCGCCTCCGAATCCCGACTCCTGACTTCTGACTTCTGATCTGACTCCTGAATCCTGAATCCTAAATCCTAAATCCTAAATATCCTCAATCTTAAATCCTAGCCGGCTGCTATAATGCACCATGCGCAACTTATTTCGCGATGCGGTCGGCGGGAGGAAGGAAAAGCGCCTGCATGAAAATCACTGCCGTGATCGTGGATGACGAGCAACCCGCCCGCGATGAGCTGGTGTTCCTCCTCAAAGGCTTCCCGGATATCGAGCTGGTGGGCCAGGGCAAGAACGGGCTTGAAGCCCTGAACCTGATCCGCGAGCTCGGTCCCCAACTGGTCTTCCTTGATGTGCAGATGCCGGGACTCGACGGCTTTGGCGTCATCAAGAAGCTGCTGGAGAAGAAGGCGCGCCTCCCCTTTTTCATCTTTGCCACCGCCTACGACAACTACGCCGTGCAGGCGTTCGAGGTGAACGCGCTCGACTACCTGCTGAAGCCGGTGGCGCGGGCGCGCCTGGAGAAGGCAATCGGAAGGACGCGGCAGATGATCGAGGCGGCGGCCTCAACCAACCAGAAGCTGGACCGGCTGGTCCAGATGGTTGAAGAGCGCCAGCCCTTGCCGCCGGGAAAGGCGAACAAGCTGCTGGTCAAGAGCAGCGGGCGCCTCTACCTGGTGGACTCGGATGACGTCATTTACGCCAGCATCGAGGACGGGGTGATCAGCATTGTCACCCGCGAGCTTGAGGGCCAGTCCAACTTCCGCACGGTCGAGGAGCTCCAAAGCAACCTTGATCCCAACGTCTTCTGGCGCGTCCACCGCTCTCATCTCATCAACATCAACCGCATCAAAGAGGTCGTCCCCTGGTTCAAGAGCTCTTACCAACTGAAGATGGACGACCGCAAGCAGACCGAAATCCCCGTCAGCCGCGCCCAGACGCGGAGGCTGAGGGAATTGTTAAATTTGTAGGTGTCGCGTAGGCGTAGCCCGCGTTTTTCCGCCCATCATGTCATTCTGAGCGAAGCGAAGAATCTCGCTCTGGATTCTGGCCGGACGAGAAGCCCGAAGGCGAGATACCCGGCTTGACGCGATGACGGCTAGACTCAGGGGCGAGATTCTTCGCTCCGCTCAGAATGACAGGCAAGAAGTCGTGGCTACCGGCCCGATGCTCGCTGAGCGGTGAAATATGCGCGAATGGCCTCGGCCAGTCCTGTAATGGTTGATTCCTTTGCCTCGACCGCGACTGCAAGCCCCAGCTTTCTGATTGTATCCGAGGTCACCGGCCCGATCGACGCCACCGCCGCGCCGGTGAGGACTTCTTTCGCGCGATTCTCACCGAGCAGTGCGGCGAAGTTGGACGCGGTCGAAGAGCTGGTGAACGTGACCATATCGGGCGGGGGCGAGAGCAGGCGGTCGAGTTCTCCCGGCGAGAACGCGGGCAGCGCCGTCTCGTAGGCTTCGACGACGACGACGCTCGCTCCCTTTGCCTCGAGCGCGCGCGGCGCGAGATCGCGCGCCACTTTGGCGCGAGGGATCAGAAAGGCTTTCCCGGCGAGGTCGCGATTACCGACGACTTCGAGCAGCCCTTCCGCGCGGTATTCCTGCGGGATGAAATCGACCTCGACGCCTGCCTGCTCGAGCTCCGCGGCCGTCGCGGGGCCGATGGCGCCGATCTCGAGTCCGGCGAGGTCGCTCGCGTCGCGGCCGCAGGCCTTGAGCCGGGCCAGAAAATTGCGCGCGCCGTTGGCTGAGGTCACCAGCAGGAAGTCAAAGTCTTCGAGCCGCCGGATGGCGCGGTCTAGCGGCTCCCAGGACTCAGGATTGCGGATTTCGATGGTCGGGACTTGAACCACCTCGGCGCCGAGGGCCGCCAGCGCGTCAGCGAGGACTCCGGCCTGCTCGCGCGCCCGGGTGACGACAATTCGCTTGCCTGCCAGTGGGTGTGGATTGCTCAATGTCTGAACCTCGACGACAGCTTTTGCAATTCGTAACTCGTAACTTATAATTTGTAACCAATTACGAATTACGAATTATGAATTACTGGGTCTGTGCCGAGCGAAGAATCTCGCGCGCCCCCTGCTTCAGTAGCTCCTGAGCAACCATCGCGCCGAGGCCTTCAGGGTCGTCCGCCGGCGCGGCGGCCGCTGCTCGGACGACTCTCGATCCGTCGAGCGCAGCGACTACTCCGAGCAGCTCGAGCTTCTCGTCAGCCCTCAAATCCCACGGCACAAAAACCGTGCCCCGTTCGCTTCGCTCAGAGCCTGCCCTGAGCGGAGCGAAGGGGCAGGCGTGGCTACCAGCTCGCGAGGCGTGCGCCGCGATAGGCGCCTGGCATCCGCCGCCCAGGCAGCGCAATAGCGCGCGCTCGGCCCGGACGGCCGCGCGCGTTCGAGGATCGTCGAGCGGCATGACGGCCTGCTCGATCCTCTCGTCGCCCGTGCGCGTCTCGATGGCCAGCGCGCCCTGCCCCACGGCCGGACACATCTCGCTGACGCTGAAGTATTGCGTCACGCGCTCGCTCAGCCCCAGGCGGTCGAGCCCTGCGGCGGCGAGCACCAGCGCGTCGTACTCTCCCCGCTCGAGTTTTCGGAGGCGCGTGTCCACGTTGCCCCGCACGGGAACGGCTTCGAGGTCGCGGCGCAAGGCGCGCAATTGCGATTGCCGCCGCAAGCTGCCGGTCCCCACGCGCGACCCGGACGGGAGCGCGCAGAGCGGCTTCGCGCCGGATGAGATCAAAACGTCGCGCGCGTCGGCACGGCTGGGGACCGCGGCCACGCCGAGTCCGGGCGGCTGCTCGGTCGGCAGGTCCTTCAGGCTGTGGACGGCGAGGTCGATTTCCTTCGCCGCCAGCGCCTCCTCGATTTCCTTGATGAAGAGTCCCTTGGTTCCGGATTGGGTGAGGGACTCGTTCGGAAGCTTGTCGCCTGTGGTTTTGATGACCTTTATTTCGACCTCGTGCCCCTGGGCCGCCAGTTGGTCTTGCACCCAGCCCGCCTGCCAGAGAGCCAGCTTGCTGCCGCGCGTTCCAATAATAATCCTCATGGAGCCGGATTTAGGATTCAGGATTTAGGATTTAGGATTCAGGATTCGGGGCCGCAAACTTCTTCGCAGCCCGGCCAACATGCGGCCAACCTCTGTGGCACGCTCGATAACCGATCTGTTCTCTGCGCTGAGATAACCAAGACGGTCTGCTATCTCGATTTGGGTTTCGAGTTCCGCGAGCGATCCATTGGCAATGGCTAGATGTCGGCCGTAAGCCTGTGTCTGCTTCAGACCCTGACCCTCTGCGATGTTTGACGGGATCGAGATTGCCGCTCTCTGCATCTGGCTCGCCAAGCCGTACACCTCGCTTTTGGGAAATCCTCGCGTCAGTTTGTAAACCGCAATCACCAAGTCCATGGCTTTCTGCCACACGATCAGATCTTTGTGTCCTTGCATTGCCTGCCTCTCCTGAATCCTCCTGAATCCTCCTGAATCCTGAATCCTAAATCCTCTTAATCGACTCCAAAAATCTTCCGAATCAGCTCGACCAGCGCCCGGTGTTCGGGCCTGCCCGCGCCGCTCTTGAGTTCGGTGATCGGGCCGTGGAGGATCTTGTTTTGGATGCCGCGCGTCAAGGCGTCGACTGCTTCCTGCTGCTCGGGCGTCAGCGCGTTCAGGCGGCCGCGCAAGCGGTCCATTTCGCTTTCCCGGATGGCATTCAGCCGCGCCTCAAGCGCCACGATCGTGGGCACTACGTCGCGCGAGGCCAACCGCCGCGCCATGCGCTGGACCTCCTGGTTGACGATCTCTTCCGCCCA
>QHZK01000571.1 GCA_003224635.1 Acidobacteriota bacterium
GCACCAGGTAAACGTCCAGGTCGCCGTCGTTGTCGTAGTCGAACAGCGCCACCCCCGCGCCCATGATCTCCGGCATGAAGTGTTCGCCGGTGGCGCCGTTGAAGTGGTGGAAGTCCAGGCCGACTTCCGCCGCCACCTCGCGAAAAATCGGCGCGCTCGATGCCGGCCCGCGCGGCGCTGAGAAGGTATTTCGTGGGACGCCCGCGAGCGCAAGGCTCGTGAGCAGTACGTCGCGTCGAGATAGTTTCGCGGCCATCGGTCAGCAAGCCACGGGCGGCAAGCGGCGCGGGAGCGGCACTAAAAGAAACCACTCACCCTATCTCTCTCACCTCAAGAACCGCGCCCCAATCCTTGTCAGCGGGCGCAACGAAGTAGTGGCGCCCACAGTCTGGACAATCGACCCTCGTGCCCTCGGACGCACCGGCTCGGGTGCCACTGCGACCAATCAGAGGTAGCACTCGACCCCACTCGCAGACCCATGCTGCGTTCTTGCCCGTCGCAATGGCCTGGCGTTGATCTCCGTCGCGAAGGATCACACGAACCAGGTGTTGCTGCTGAGGCATAGATGAGATTGAGGTTTCGGCCGGCTAAAGACTGGCTCCTGGTTTGCGGACCTTGTTAGGCGCTTCTCCGCTTCGATGCGCGGCGACGTTGTCGTCGAAGAACCGGCGCCAGCGCGCGCAGCGTTTGGTTCACCGTCGTACTGTCCGGAAAGACGTCCAAGACTTTCGGATCGATCACGGCGATGTTGGCGCCCCGAGCGTATCTCGCTGCTGTAAGACCTCGAACCGCGGCAGAGAAATCGTACTCCGGCCGCATCGTATCCTGCTCGTTTCTTCGATTGTGACGACTAACCTTCTTCTTCATAACGTCTCCGCTCGGCCCGAGTTGCACGCCTCGCCGAGATCAGGTGGGTGTACGGTGGGCGTTCAGTAAAGGCCACCACCAGGAGCCTCTGCCGATTGGACATCCCGAGCACGACATACCGCTCCTCATTGAGGGAGTGATCCGGGTCAGGCATGAGGAGCCCGAGCGGATCTCCGAACACTGTTGATGCCTCTTCGAACGCCACGCCGTGCTTTCGGGCGTTCGATTCCGCCTTCTTCCCGTCCCACTCAAATATATAGCCCATTCGAACGCCCCGCAACAACTCGTGTGACGATCCCCAGGGCAGGCTGCCAATGTGCTGGGCAGGTCCCAGTTGACAGCGCAGGATTTAGATTCAATGGGTTTTCGATTGCTGCTCGAGCGCCTCGAGGTCCCGGTTGATGCTGGCGAGGAGGCCGGACTGGCCGCGCGTCGAGGCCCGGTCGCGCGCTTCGCGGAGGTAATGCAGAGCGTTCCCGAAGTCGCCCGCCCGCCCGTAGGTCGCGCCGAGCGCGTAGAGATAACGCGGCGTGGCCTCATCCTCCGGCTCGAGCGTCTTCAGAAATTCCCGAATCGCCTCAGGATATTTTTCTTCGTTCGCCAGAATCCGGCCGATCTCGAAATGCGCCAGGCGGTAATCGGGCCGGTCTCGGGCGGCCTTCTCGAATTCGGCCAGGGCGTCGTCGAGCTTCCCCTGCATCTCCATAAGGGCGCCCAGGTTGTTGTGCGCCTCGGCATTATAGGGATTAATCTCGATCGCCTGCCGAAAAGCCTTCTCGGCCTCGGGAAACTTTCGCAGGTGGAACATCATGACGCCGTAATTGTAGTAGCAATCGGCGAGGTTGGGGTTCAGGCTGACGGCGGCTTGATATTCCTGTTCGGCTTTTTCGTAGTCTCCCGTCCGCGCGTAAAGCTGAATCAGATTGATGTGCGCCTGCGCTCCCTTGGGATCGATCTCGAGCGCCTTCAAATGTTCTCGGATCGCCCCCTGGAGGTCGCCCGCCTGCTCGAG
>QHZK01000572.1 GCA_003224635.1 Acidobacteriota bacterium
TGCTAATCTTCAAACAGGGCCGGAAGTACGGACTTCGGCTACGTTTTCTGTAGCGGCGGTCTGCGACCGCCGTTTTTCGGCGCTCATAGAGCGCCGCTACACGGTGGACGCGGCAAGCCTTCGGCAGGCTGGCGCGTCGGCTAGTAAATGGCTTCCGAGGCTGCCACGCACGAACCTCAGGTTTCTCCGGCTTGCAAATTCCGCTCAGCACCGCCCGTCATCGGCTCCAACACGATTTAGGCCGGGGCTCCGGTGGCTGCAACATCGAGCCTTGCGGGAGGTCATGATGACGGCCTCTGAATCAGACAGGTCCCCAAAACATTGCGGGTTCCAGTTGCCTTCGGCGCCTCTCCTGGTTCCGGGGAGCAGTCTTTCGAGAGAAGCAGTAAAGATGTATGCGAGATTGCTCTTCATGAGTTGTCTTATCCGTGAAGCCGAAGCCGAGAAGGAAATTCAGGCTGCCAAGCAAGCGCAGGCGAAGGGCGATTACGCGCGGGCGGTGGCCGGCTATCAAGCCGCTCTGAAGTTGATGCCGGACGCTCCGGAGCTTTATAGCAACCTGGGAATTGCCTATTACTATCAAAAGCAGTACGAAAGGGCTATTGAGGTCCTTAAGGAAGCCCTCCAACGGAAGCCTGACCTGGAGGGGCCCAACCTTTTCCTGGGCATGGCCTATATTCGGACCAGCCAGTACGAAGCGTCGATCAAGCCTCTCGAAAAAGCAATTTCCCTGAACCCTAAACTTCGCCTAGCCTACATTAATCTGGGGGCCAGCTATAATGAGGCGGGCAAGGGCGAGGAGGCGCTGCAAGTATTGCAGCGCGCGGAGAAGATTTTTCCAAACGATGAGGAAGTGCTCTATAGTTTGGGGAGTCTTTACTACGCCCTGATGTTTAAAACCTATGGGAAGATGGCGCGGGTGGCTCCGAATTCCTATCGGTATGATCAAGTGATGGGACAATCCTTCGAAGAGCGCGGGGAATATCCGGGCGCCATTGCCGAATTCAAGCGGGCGCTCGAACAGAATCCGCAGGCGCCGGGCCTGCATTACGCCTTGGGCAATGTTTACTGGCTCGAAGGACAAAACGACAAGGCGATACCCGAATTTGAAGCGGAACTCCAAATCGCCCCTGAAGATTACCTATCGACCTGGAAGCTGGGGAATATTTACTTGCAGGAGCGACAGTATGATAAGGCCCTCACCTATTTGCAGAAGGCGATTCAAGAGAGGCCGAGCCTCGACCAGGCCTACCGGGACCTGGGCAAACTATATATGCAAACCAACGACAATAAGCGCGCTCTCTTCTATTTGCAAAAGGTCGTGCAAATGGCTCCTACCGAACCGAACCCTCACTATCTGCTGGCCATGACCTATCGACACCTGGGGAATACCGCGGAGGCGAAGACCGAGATGGACCTGTTCGATAAGCTGACTAAGGCCCAGACCGAACGCCGCAGGCCCCCGGATGCTATGCTGCCGGGCGCTGGCGATGAAACCGAAGGGATCCATTCCAAGGTTGAGCCTGATGTTCATTAGGTCATGTGTGCGTTCCCGGGTGACAGGTCCTCGGTCCCTCACGAAACGACTCAGAGACAGGAGCTCCGCCCTACAATACCCGTGAGGTGAATTTGGCGACAGCTCTCATCGTGGATGAAACTTTCGACAACATCCTTCTGGTGCGCCCCCTTTATGTCGCCGTTCGCCTCGGTATTATACGCCGGTTCCGAAACGCCCTCCTGTACTGGCCGACCTACCCCCCCACCAAGCGGCGCGCATCCTTTTGCGATGCCGACTTGATTCCGAACGCCGGTCTGAGCGGGCCTACCCCTAGTTAATTGAGAATACCATGCATACTTGGGCGAATTCAGAAAGCAATTACATCTTCCATGCGCGTTCAACGACCGCCATGAATCACCCCCGGCCCAACAGCTCTTTCGCTGCCGCCACCACTCGGTCCGGCTCAAAGCCGAATTTCCTCTGGAGTTCCTTGAGCGGCGCCGAGGCTCCGAAAGTCTTCATGCCGATGATGTGGCCGGAAGCGCCGACGTATCGCTCCCATCCGAAGGTGGAGGCCTGCTCGACCGCCACCCGCGCCGTCACGTTGGGTGGCAGCACGCTGTCCCCGGTACTCCTGGGTCTGGTCGTCGAAGATGTCCCAGGACGGGAATCGGCATCTTCAAACACTTCGAGCTTCATGGGCTCTCTCCAGATGGGATCAGTCTGACAACCCCACACATGGGATGCGAAGACCGTCACCTCCCTACGCAGGACCCACCTCGTCAGCCGGCTTGGGCGGTAACGCGGAAATCTTCCTGGTCCGTGGCGGTCGGATTATGCCAGCCCCCGGGTGGCAAAACTCTCCGGCCTACTTCGGCCGGACCCCAGGCGCCTTTCTCGTATTCGTAGATCGGAGTGCCGGCCTTCAGCACCGGATCGACGATTCGCCACGCCTCTTCCACATAATCCTCCCGGGCAAACAGGGTGGCATCTCCCGCCATCGCGTCGCCCAGCACGCGCTCGTACGCTTCCATCTCCTCCGGACGGGGATGACGGCTGGCCACCATTTCCACCGTCTCGCCTTTCAACACGTCGCCTGGAGCCAAAACGGTCGTGCCAACAGCTATCGTCATCTCGGGACTGATCCGAAACCGCAGATGGTTCCGAGTCAGAGCGCTCTCCCTGATCACCGTCGGAGTCTTTCGAAACCGGCCCAGGACCTCCGTGCAGGTCACCGGCAAGTTTTTTCCGGCGCGGATGTAGAACGGCACGC
>QHZK01000018.1 GCA_003224635.1 Acidobacteriota bacterium
CAGCATTTGAAGCACTTCTACGAGCTTACCGTCCTCACGGCCGACCGCCCGTTTTTGTTCGCCTCGCTTACCGGGACGCTGGCGGCGTGGGGAATGAACATCCTGAAAGCGGACGCGTTCGCGAACTCCGCCGGCATAGTGCTGGATACTTTCCGGTTTGTGGACCTCTACCAGACGCTCGCGATGAACCCGTCGGAGATTGGCCGCTTCGAGCAGACCGTGATCGACGTCGTGTCCGGCAAGGTGGGCGTGACGGCGCTCTTGAGCGGACGCGCGAGCCCCCAAAAGCTTCCGCGCGCCAAGGTTGTGGTTCCAACGCAGATTCGCTTCGACGATGCTTCCTCGTCCACGAGCACGCTCCTCGAACTGATCACTCAGGACCGCCCCGGTCTGCTCTACCGCGTCAGCTCGACGCTCGCCGAACTGGGGTGCAACATCGAAGTGGCGCTCATCGACACGGAAGGCCAGAAGGTGATCGATGTGTTCTACCTCACATCGGCGGGCGCCAAACTCGACAGCCGCAAGCAGGAAGGCATTCGCCAGGCCCTCCTGCCCAAGCTCTGACGCGAACGCGGGCGACCTGCCGGGAGCGAGACTTGCATGGTCCGCTTGACTCGATCAGCGGCGCTTTGGCAATCTAAAAACCGGGGGCGGGTGACGCGGTTCACCCGTATGGAGCGTTTCTGGTGGGGCAGTATGCTGGAAGGCCATCCGTTAAGAAAGCTGTTTGCCGATCTGACTCGCGAGACTTTCTATCGCCAACTTCATCATTATGACTCCGAAGTGGCGGCTTACCTCGTCGACCTGCTAGTAGGTTTCACGCACGTCGAGAACCTTTACAAAATCCGCGACGCGGCGGGGCGGCGCCTGGAAGACGTGGGAGAAATGCTGATCGAGTCGAACCCCCTGCTCGGCGCCGCTTCATTCGACCGCGAGCGAGAGGTCCGTAAACACGTCGGCGACTACACGCTCTTCTTCGCGGGGCTCTTTCCCGAGCACCTCAAGCGGCCGCGGCGCTCGCTCAGCCTCGACTACTTTGTGGACTACGTTAAGGCCGGCAAGGAGTCCTACCGGATCGTTTCCAAGTTCGATCAGTTCGAATACCGCAGGGTTGCGCCGCTGTTCCGCCGGCTCGCCGAGAATTTCGAGCTTTGCGTCTACGGACTGAACCGCGTCCGCGACCAGTTGCGCCGGATGGAGAACAGCGACTACCGGCGCGTCGAACGGACGCTCATCACGTAGTCCGGGATTGTTCAACCGGACCCGGCCCCTGCCGAACGTCTCCTCCAGCCTTCACTTCAAAGTGGCGGCGCGGGCGCTTTCGGACGAGTTGCTCCAGGCCCCACAGAGCGGAGTCCGATCCCTCGTCCTTGAGCTGCTGGAACGATTTCGTATTGGTCCCGCCGCAGCGCGGGCACCGTTCCCAGGGCCTGCCCAGAATCAGGACCGGCGGCGCCTCGGAATAGAAGACCGATCTCTCAGAGTCGTGCCCGGTGTGCATCATGCAGGTGTAGCAGACGAACCAGAATTTTCGGTCGCTCTTTGAGACCCGGCCCAAAATCCCCATCTCGAAGCTCCTCCAAGGTGATCTCTGATTCATTATCGCCGGAGGCCGGGCTTATCTTCAAGGCGAGGGCTGCGCGAAGGCGCCGTCGCGCGACTGTCCCGCTGGACCGGCATTAATCGCAAAGCAGGTGGCACTCATCAGGGCGGGGCTTTTCCCCGCCGCATAACCGGGACGGCGTATGCCAACACCATGGTAGGTCCGGCCTGAAACTTAAAATCGACGGTCAACTCCCCTATGAGCATTGCGTGCGCCGGAAGAAATGCACTGACCTCCGGATGCGGGATTCGAGGTTGTGATGGGGAGATATGCTGAAGTGCGTTTGCTTGCCCTGATGAGGACCAGCACCCATAGAGGGTGACGACCCCAAGCGTCACTTTTCGGAAGAGATGCCTAGACACTGTACTCTCAGAACTGCCCGCCAGCGGCGGCAGTTCACAAATGAGTTTCACCACTGAGAAACTCGCCCGCAGCCTTCACCTCAAAGTGGCGGCGCGGGCGCTTTCGGACGAGCTGCTCCAGGCCCCACAGAGCGGAGTGCGATCCCTCGTCCTTGAGCTGCTGGAACGATTTCGTATTGGTCCCGCCGCAGCGCGGGCACCGTTCCCAGGGCCTGCCCAGAATCAGGACCGGCGGCGCCTCGGAATAGAAGACCGATCTCTCAGCGTCGTGCCCGGTGTGCATCATGCAGGTGTAGCAGACGAACCAGAATTTTCGGTCGCTCTTTGAGACCCGGCCCAAAATCCCCATCTCGAAGCTCCTCCAAGGTGATCTCTGATTCATTATCGCCGGAGGCCGGGCTTATCTTCAAGGCGCAGGCCATGCGGCCGCCCCGGTCCGCCGCCCGGTTGCCGCGAGCGTTGTCCTTCTGAGTTCCCGGCCGCGGGCGTCCGGCGTAGAAAGCCCTTGACAAACGCCAGTGTGAGCGGTATATTCTGTAATAACAGAAAGTGCAGAATGATATGATCACTCTGACGCCGGTCATGCGCAAATTTATCCTCCACTGGGGCGAGATGGGGACCCGCTGGGGCGTCAACCGCACCGTGGCCCAGGTGCATGCCCTGCTCTACCTTTCGCCCGAGCCGCTGAACGCCGAAGAGATTGCGAAGGCCCTGTCCGTGGCGCGGTCGAACGTCTCGACCAGCCTTCGGGAGCTCGAAAGCTGGGGCATCATCAAAGCCGTCCACCGGCTGGGCGACCGCCGAGAACACTACGAGTCCATGAAAGACGTGTGGGAGATGGCCCGCGTCATCTGCGATGAGCGGAAGCGGCGCGAAATCGACCCCACGCTGGCCATGCTGCGGGAGTGCGTCGAGGAGCTCGACAAAATGAAGCCCGGCGAGCCGGCGCTGCGCCAGCGGGCGCTCGATATGCTGACCTTCGTCGAGGCGCTGACCTCCTTGTACGAGGAGATGCATCGCCTGCCGACGGGCGCGATCCGCAGTCTTTTGAAGATGCGAGGGAAGATCAGGAAGCTCCTGGAGCGCAGCTCTCCCGCCTAGAAGGACCTTCGTTGGTTCGCTTGAAACGAAACCCGTCGGGCGGAGGAGCGGCTTCCCTATCGACCAAGGAGGAGGTATCGGAAAATGAATCGCGTTACAATTTTCCTCACGGGTGTCGGGACGACAGTCGTGGTTGCGAGCCTGGCCGTGGGTTATCTCAAATCCTCGCTCACGAAAATACTCATCGACCTGTGCGGCACCGAAGAACGCGCAAGTTTCTGGACCGCGTTCTCCAACGTGACGCTTATTCTGGTGCCGCTGATCTTCGCGCTCCACTACCGCCCCGAAACCGGGCCGGAGACCAGCCTCGTCTTCGAGATGGGCTCGCAGCTTGAATACGCCCTGATTGGCCTGGTCTGCTCGGTGTTGGCGCTGGGCATCGTGCTGAGCATCTTCATTCCGCGTCGACCGGTCGGCCAGTGAATCAGGGTCCTGCTGCGACGAAAGCGGCGCCGCTGCGGCGGTTGCCAGGGAAGAAGGAGGGTTAGTGGTGAAATGAACGTAGTGACCGGAGCCTTTGGCTACACGGGAAAGCACATCACACAGCGGCTGTTATCTGCCGGGGAGCGAGTCAGGACCCTGACTGGGCATCCCAACCGTCCAAACCCGTTCGGTGAGCGTGTGAGCGTTGTGCCTTTCAACTTTGAGGACCCCGTCGAGCTGGTAAAGAGTTTGCAAGGAGCTACAACGCTCTACAACACGTACTGGGTGCGCTTTGCGCATGGAGACTTCACCTTCGATCGAGCAGTCCATAATACAAAGGTGCTCATCAAGGCAGCCGAAGAAGCCGGCATCAGCAGGATCGTCCACATCAGCATCACGAACCCCTCTGAGCATTCGCCTCTTCCCTATTTCAAAGGCAAGGCGACTCTGGAGATGGCGATCGTCAGCTCGAAGCTGTCCTACGCGATCGTCCGTCCGGCCGTCATTTTCGGTGGCGGCGAGGACATCCTGATCAACAACATTGCCTGGCTGCTGCGGCACTTCCCCGTATTCGGCGTGCCGGGCTCGGGCGATTACCGCCTGCAACCGGTCTTCGTTGAGGACTTGGCCGAGATTGCCGTTGACGCCGCGAGACACGACAGAAGCCTTATTCTCGACGCAGTCGGCGCAGAGGTCTACACGTTCGGGCAACTGGTCGAACTCATCGCTGGTGCGGTCGGCAGCAGAGCCAGGATCGCCCATTTGAGCAAAGAACGGACACTGTCGGCCCTGCGGCTGCTCGGCTGGCTGGTCCGAGACGTAGTGCTGACGGCGGAGGAAGTGGAAGGGCTGATGTCCGATCTTCTGGTCTCTTCCGACGCTCCCAGAGGGAAGACGCGCTTGAGCGAATGGTTGCGGCAGAACGCCGAGCATGTGGGCGCCCGGTACGCGTCCGAGCTGGACCGGCATTATCGCAAAGCGGGTGGTGCTCATTAATAGGGCGGGTCTTTCCGCGTCCTGCACCTGGTTAGCTCCTGAATCTTCGCCTAACTGCATGCCAGCTACCGCCTGCCGACTCGCAAGAGTCCGGACCCCAGATTCGAGATTCCAGATATTCCAGATTCCAGAATGAAGATATTGGGAACTTCCGGCAAGGGCTTTTCGTTTCCACAGTAGGTCCAGAGTGATGAGGTGACAAACATGAAAAAAGTGCTATCCGGGCTGGGGGCGGGGTTCGACACAGGCCTTTGCTGCCTGTTCGTATTGACGTTCGCGGCCGCGATGGCGACGGCCCGAGCGGACGACCGCTGGCTGCATGTCAAAGTGGATGACACGGGCGGCGAGGGCGAAAAAGTCCGTGTCAACGTGCCGCTGTCGCTGGCGGAGAAAGTCCTTCCGTGCATCCACGCCCACGACCTTGAGGGCGGGAAGGTAAAGATCAGGGGCGAAGTCAACGGCATCGATCTTCGCGCCCTCGTGGACGCAATTCGCGGTGCCGGTGACAACGAGTTCGTTACGGTCGAGGACCGTCACGAGCACGTGCGTGTCGCCAAAGTGGGCGGAGACCTTCTGATCAAGGTTCGCGAGGACCATGACAGGTCAAAGGTAGACGTCAAGGTACCTTTCACCGTAGTCGAGGCCCTGCTTTCGGGCGGCAAGGATGAGCTCGACATCACCGCCGGCCTGCGCGCTTTGAGGGCGCAGGGCGACACGGAGCTCGTCACTGTGAACGACAACGCCCAGACCGTGCGGATTTGGGTCGACTCCCGAAATACCGGTGAATAGCGGCTGTAGCGACGGCCCGGTGGCCGTCTCCACCGGCGGGCCGGGGCGGCAGGGGAATTTAGCCTCGCTGCAAGGCATTACGTCCGAAGGGGGGCCAAAAATGGCGTCGAGAGGAAGACTTCTGATTCAGCGCATCCTGCTGGTGATAGTTGGAGTCGCATTGCTCACGGGCCTCGTCGCGTACAGCCAGGGCGCGGTCATAGTCTACGTCCACGAAAAGAAGCCTGAAGGACATCGCATCTGGGTCCCGGCGCCGGCGCTGCTCGTCGACTTGGGCGTGCGATTTGTGCCCGAGGAGAGGTTGCGGGACGCCTTGCAGGACCTTCGACCCTGGCTGCCTGCCATCGAGGCCGCAGGCCACGAGCTCGAGCGAAGTCCGGACGGACTGCTGGTCGAGGTCAAGGACCGGACCGACCACGTGATGGTCTCAAAGGGTGGAGACGTGCTGCGGGTGGATGTCGACTCCGAGACGGAGACCGTGCATGTGTCCGTTCCAATCAGCTTGATCGAGTCCGTCGCGGAGAGGCTCGGGACGTCCGGCGGTGCGGTCTGAGGCTCAGAAACGCGGGCAGCGTCTGCATCCGTAACCCTCACCGGGGCGGAGAGGAGTGAGCGCCTCTCAAGGACGCCCAAACCAACTGGAGGATCAAACTCCGCCCCGGGAACTTCTCGTGCGCCAAGCCCCTTCTCATCCTCGTACACCTTAGTTCGATGCCTATTCTTCAAAAAGGTTGACTAGGCTCTTATTACCTTGGAAAAAAGATGACGATCTCAAACCCGCGTTGCACCGGCGGGACGCCCGCGCTCGCAGGCTATTGAGCATCGACTGCAAAGAGTGTAAGATGCCCCTCGTTCGTCCCCGCTCACATTCGCAACGGAGGAGGCAACCGATGGGCTCATCTGTAACATCCCCCAATCCTGACAAGACGATGAACTTTGCCTTTAAGGTAGTAGGAGATCTGGCAGCGGCGATGTCAGGACCGCTCATGTACATCGGCGATCGCCTGGGGCTCTTCAAAGCCCTCGCCGAGGGCAACCCGCTCACTGTACAGGACTTGGCAGAAAAGCTGGGGCTCAAAGAGCGCTACGTCCGGGAGTGGGCTTCGGCCATGGTCGCGGCCGAGTACCTGTCCTACGATCCTGGCACGCGAAAGATTTCGATGTCACCCGAGCAGGCGATGGTGCTCGCCAACGAAGACAGCCCCTTTTTCACGGGCGGCCTCTCGCAAATGATCCCCGACCACTACCGCGTGATGCCGCGCGTGATGGAAGCATTTCGGCATGGCGGCGGAGTGCCTTACAGCGAGTATACCGAGGACACTTTCATAGGCACTGAACGCTTGTTTAGGACAGGGTACCTCAATTTCATGGCCGAGCAGTGGTTCCCGACCATGCCCGACGTTCTGAAGAAGCTCCAGGACGGGGCCAAGGTAGCCGACGTGGGATGCGGGCGTGGAGCGGCGCTGCTCGAGATCGCACCCAAGTTCCCCAAGTCCCGGTTCTTCGGGTATGACAACTATGCTCCTGGCATCGAGTACGCGAACGAAAACGCCCGAAAGCGCGGCCTTTCCGACCGGCTCACGTATGAGCCTCGCAATGCCACTGACGTGCCGCAGACCGGGGACTTCGACCTGGTCATGACCTGCGACTGCCTGCACGACATGGTCACGCCGGAGGGGTGCGCGCGATCCATCCGCGGCGCCTTGAAATCCGGCGGCACCTGGTTCTGCATCGAGCCCAACGTGGCCGACAGTCTGGAGAAAAACATCAACCCCCTAGGCAAGCTTTTTTACTCCGTCAGCACCCTGCAATGCATGACGTGCTCGCTCGCATATAACGGGGCAGGTTACGGCGCCGGAATGGGCGAAGCCAACGTCCGCCGCGTGGCGGCCCTGGCCGGGTTCACTCACTTCCGCAAGCTGCCCATCGAGAATCCGTTCAATCAGTACTTCGAGATCAGGATCTAGGGAACGCTTGACGGAGCAGTCAGCGACTAAGCCGCTTCCAATTCAGAGCGTCTCTGAAGCCGTGCCCTGGCGCGCCTAAGGCGAAATGGCTCGATGCGCTCGATGCAGTCTGCGCTGGCTCGTCCTCCCCTACCAGGTGGTGGTTCACGGTGAAAAGCGCCAGCTCCAGCCGATTCGAGACACCAAGCTTGTCAAAAATGCTCGTGAGGTGGTGTTTGACGGTCTGAATGCTGAGCGAGAAGCTCTGCGCGATGTCCTTGTTCGTATAACCGTTGACTACCGCTGTAATCACCTCCATCTCGCGCGGGGTGAGGCCAAAGTTGGCTTGTCCGTTCTGACCATTCCCGTCCATGGGCAGGAGGTCGCGAAGCGCCTCGATCAGGCTGAAAACGACCTCGCGCCCCACCCAGTATTGGCCACGCATCACTGCGCGAATGCACCGGAGCAACAATTCCGTGGCCGACTCTTTCAGCACCACGCCCCGCGCCCCGAGCTGGATGGCCTGGGCCACCTCGGCCTTCTCGATCGCCGCGGCCAGCACCACGGTGCGGGTGGTCGATGGCCCGATCTCGCGCAGGGCCTCCAGCCCCGTCTGTCGGGGCATGTTCAGATCCAGCAGGAGCAAGTCGGGCTTGAGCCGATGCACCCCCTTGACGGCCTCGATGCCGTCGCCAGCCTCCCCGATGACGCGGAGGTCGGGCTCCACCTCGAGCAGCTTCCGCAGGCCGTGGCGGAGGATCGGGTGGTCGTCGGCCAGCAGAATGCGAACCGTCTCAGGACTTTTGTCCATAAACTTTCTCGTAGCCGTGAGCCTGCGGAAGAGCGACCTCAAGGCGCGCGCCGTGGCCCGGAATGGATTCGATCGCCAGCTCACCTCCGATGGACCGTACGCGTTCTTTGAGCACCAAGGGGCCGCGGGCCGTCTCGAGCTCAGCCTGGGAGAGACGCCCGGAAAACTCAAAGCCTCGACCGTCATCCTCGATCACCAGCTTCCACAGGCCGCCCTCAGCCGCGAAGCGGACCAGCACGCTGCGCGCGTGGCTATGCTTGCGGACGTTCACCAGCGCCTCCTGCAGGATGCGCGTCAACTCGTACATCAGGTATCGAGGCAGAGCGATCTGCCGGACGTCGGAGACGAACCGGGCGCAAATACCGGTGTCGCGGCGAAACTTGTCAACAACCAGGGCCAGGCAATCCGGGAATTGCCTGCCGTCCAGCTCGAGCGGTTTCATGCGTTGGACCAAGTCGCGCACGTTCAATATCTCTTGCCGCAGGCGACCGTCGATGCTCCGGAGTCCATCGGCCATGCAGGAGGGGTCGCTCGAAGCCTGACGGTGGGCTGCGGCGATTTCCATTTCAACGCCGATGAGGGTTTGGATGACCCCGTCGTGGAGTTCGCGCGCGATCCGGGCCCGCTCCATCGACACGGCGCGGGAACGCAGGCGGCGCAAACGGTAGACGCTGTAAACCGCCGGCGCCAACTCCTCGGCCAGATCATGAAGCAGACACACTTTCGCCCCCCGGTCCCCGATGCGCGGGTCGAAGAGGAAAAGGCGACTCGACCACCCGTCGCGCCCGCCTGACGTATTGGCAGTAGCCAGAAGCGAGGTGAGTGGATGCCAAGTCAGGAAGTAATCAGGAAGTGGGCAGGAGGCGTTAACCAGGCGGTTGCTCTCGGCATCACGGACCAGCAACTGGAACCGCTTGTCTCCTTGGCGAGGCACGGACCGGCGCGAGGCGTAGAATGTCCGCCCCGGAACCGGGAAGAAGTATCTTTCCTTCTGAAAGGACTCGAGTTCCGATAAATGGACCACGGTCTTGGGAGTCCCTGGTTGACGTTCTGCTTCCCACAGGAAGGCTCGACCGCTGCCCGTCTGGCGAACCGCGAGCACCGCCCGGTCGGCGTCAAACAGATCGAGCAGGGCGTCCATCACGGCCTGCATGGTTTCTCGAAATCCGGTTTCGGAGCGGGCTTTGGCCATGACGTCGGCGATCAGCGAAGTGTAGGCCCGGAGATCGGTTTCTCGCTCCCCAAGATATCCCACCACACAGGCGGTAACGAGCAGTGTTAACGCCTGTATGAGGAAGCGTTGGGATTCGTCCGGAGGGAGCGGCCAGACATGCTCCAGCCCGACAGTCGCCAGCGCCTTAGGCGCCATTGGAAGTAGGATCCATACCCCCGATGTGGCAAGGGTCCCACGTAGCCCCCAGCGGTAGGCCGCGGCCAGCAGCACGAAAATCAGGAAGACGTTTTCGAACAGGAGCCCGCCGGCCGCGCTTCCCCCTAGCCAGAAGATGAGCGTAGCGCTCAGGGTGTCCACGGCATGGACACACAAGCGCCCCGCCAGCCCCAGGTCCTGCCTTGTCCGCACCAGAACCAAGAGAAGCAAACTGTAAACGATGTAGGCCAGAACCGAGCGGTAGGTGAACTGGGCGTAAGCGGGCTGCACGACGCGTAGAAGATAGACGGCCAAGCCGATCGCCAGGACAAAGCGGACGCTCGCGAGCGTCTGCTCGCGGCGTTGGCCTTCTGTCGTGACGATTCGAGCGCGAAACCCTTCAACGAGCGGATAACCTATTGCTCCGGCATGGATCATAAGAGTTCTCCACCCCTCGTACAGCCCCTGGGCGTAGGATCACCTTCCGAACCCCCCTTTCTGTGTCTGGCTCTGACGGCGTGCTGGGCTGGTTGGGCTCGACTACCCCCCAACCGCCCCCTCCGCTGAGAGTAACGCTTGCCCCTTTGCTTAAGCCTCCCACAAGCAATAAGTGGAACGGTAGTATAGAGTTTCGAGCCAAACCTGTCTATAGGGTGATTGCGGTAATTGAACTATACGGTAGGTTCCGTAAGCGCTTGGGGGGATGCCATATTTATAGTGAGGCTAAGTGTCGGGTAAGGATTGTACCTACATGACAGTTCCCACGGCCAGAGTACGGTATCAACCCGATTGTCAGGCTATCGCGGCTGCATCTAGACTGGTCCAGTTTGCTGCAGGGTAGACACGGCAGGCGCAACGTAGGGACTCCGAATAGAAGGCTTGGTCGAGACCTATTTGGATGTGACGACGATGCGCAAGCGAGTTGCGGCGAGGGTGGCCGCCCGACCCTATCAGATCAAGTTTGACACAAAAGTTTATCGGCGGGTGGCACCTCGGGCGACACAAAAGCCCGTAGACTCTCCTCCGACCCACTCCCACCCGCCGGCCAATCTCAGCCGACCGTCCGGACCTCAGGCGATAAGGGGACGGTCGGCTTTTTTTCCCGCGTGGTAAGCTCCGCTGGCGTCGCGGCTCTTAGAATTAGAGCCGGGGAACTCTCGGTCGCTGGCGCAAAAAGCCCAAGAATCCCTGCTTGCGCCGGCCGCCGTTCCCGCGACCTTGCGGCGTCCTTGCCTGGATTGAAAAACACAAGGCATCCAGCGAAGGCAGTCTGAAGTACAATATCGTACCGGAGGCCGACTTGGCTGACGCTGCGGAGAAATGCCTCCAATGGTTGCATGAACGGTTACAATGTCCAGTTGGAGAGTCGGTCGAGGCTTGGTTTAAGGCTGTCTCGTTAGAGTTAGAAATGAGCCGTTTATTTTTGATTGTGGGCCGGTAGCTCAATGGTAGAGCACTGCCCTTTTAAGGCAGGGGTTCTGGGTTCGAGTCCCAGCCGGCTCACGCTCAGCCGTTCATCGGTCTGCTTCGGTCTCGCTCAGCAGCACCTTCGCCGCCTTCTGTTGAGTCTCCACGTTGAAGATCTTGAACTCCGAGTAGTTGTGCCGGTTGCGAAGAATTCTGCCGCGCCACTCGACCGTGACCGTTACGTCAAGAGGCAGCCACAGGTCCGCGGAAATTTC
>QHZK01000574.1 GCA_003224635.1 Acidobacteriota bacterium
ACCTTACTGGTACGCGGCCAGCCCTCAATCTGTTTCTCGCCATTGATGGCGGCGCGCACGGCCAGACGGTTCGTAGTTAACTAACCGGCTGATGTTGTAGCGCGGTCGCGCAAGGCTGACGAATCCAGGCCTCCGTTCTTGGTCTCGACAAATCCAGAGTGAGATTCTTCGCTGCGCTCAGAATGACATGGCCCAGTCGCTTTTCAGCAGACTGCTAAGAGGGCAACGTACTTGAATTCGCCGCGCAGGTCAAGCCCGCCCGATACAATGCGCGCGCGCGCTTGATTAATCTATCATTCATCGTATCATTCTACTTGAATGAGCGTCGGCGAACGCATCCTGAGTCTCTTCCGGCTATTCCTGCTCTTCACCGTGCTCGTGGCGGTGGCGCTGATCAGCGCCATTACCACCATCCGGCTCACCATCCACGGCCGCCAGGAGACCATGCCGAACCTGGTGGGGCGTCCAATGGACGCGGCGCAGCGCATCGCCAGCGGCCTCGGGCTGGAGATCAAGGTCGAAGGCAGGCTTTTCGACGCCAAGTATCCGCCCGACCAGATCGTCTCGCAGGTGCCGACGCCGGAGACTCGGGTCAAAGTGGGTCAACACGTCCACGTGCTGGTGAGCCTGGGCCCGCCGAAGGTTAAGATTCCGAACGTGGTCGGCTCGAGCTCGCGCGCCGCGCAGATCGCGGCCATCCAGCGTGGGCTGACGGTAGGCGACATTGTCGAGATTCACGGCCCGGGGACGCAAGCGGACCAGGTGCTGGCCCAGGAGCCGCCTGCCTCGGCCGTTGAGATCCACAGTCCGGCGCTGAACCTCCTGGTTTCGCTCGGAGCGGCGCCCACCGCTTATGAGTGTCCGAGTTTCGTAGGTCACACGCTGGGCGAGGCGCGAAGCATCCTCGGGGAATACGGCCTCAAAGTGGGACCCGTTCAACCCATTCCGAAACAGGACATCCCCGTCTATACCATCCTCGCCCAATCCCCCGCACCCGGAAGCAGGATCGACGCCGATACGGTATTCGTTTTCCAGGTCGTCGGTCCGCCGCCGAACCCCAACCCACCCAATCCTAACCCGGCAGCGCCTCAAACAATACCAACCGCGCCACCGCCGACTCCGCCCGCGCCCGCGACGCCTCAATCCAACCATTGAGCCATTGAGTCAAGAAAGTCGACCGTCGACTTTCTTGACTCAATGACTCAATTCCCCGTCACGGTATTTCGGCGAAGGGCAGCATCAGCGGCGGCTCAGCGAGGAAAGGCAGCCGGGCGATTTCGGAGACTGCGCGCGAGACGCCTTTTTCGCGGGTGGGCTCGAGCGTCATCACGAAGGGCAGGCGCCGTTTTGAGTGGGCGGGTTCCTGGAGCACTGAGTCAATATTAATATTGTGCCGCGCCAGCACGCCCGAGACCCGGGCGAGGATGCCGGGGCGGTCCCGCACCACGAGGCGCAGATAGGCGCCCACGACGTTTTCGCCTGAAGCTGCGATCTTTGCCGGATGCCAAGTCACGTAGCCGAGCGGCGTCGTGCCGCCTCCTCCCGCCACCATGTCGCGGGCGATCTGGACCACGTCGGACACGACGGCGACGCCGGTGGGCTCACCGCCTGCGCCCCGGCCGGTCACCAGCGTATTCCCGCCTTTGCTCCCCACCAGCAGTACGCCGTTCACCGCGCCCAGCACGCCCGCGAGCTGCGCCGAACGAGGAATCATCATCGGCCGGACGAAAATCTCGAGACGCCCGGCGGCGCGCTTTTGCGCTCCGGCGATGAGGCGGATGGTGTGGTCGAGGCGGTGCGCGTAAGCGAAATCCACCCGGTCGATCCGGGTGATCCCCTCGGCGGGGATGTCCTCGACGCGCACGGCATGGCCGAAGCAGATCATGGCCAGGATGGCAATCTTGTAGCGCGCGTCGTAGCCCTCGACGTCGAAAGTGGGGTCAGGCTCGGCATAGCCTTTTTCCTGCGCTTCCTTGAGCGCACCGGCGAAAGAGCAGCCGCGCCGCTCCATCTCCGTCAAAATGTAGTTGGTGGTGCCGTTCAAAATCCCGAAGACAGCCTTGAAGTTCTCGCCCGCCAGGCCGTCACGAATGGCGTGCAGGATCGGGGTGCCGCCGGCGACGCAGGCTTCGATTCCCAGGCTGACCGCCGCCGCCCGGCTTCGCTCGACCAGCTCCTTGCCGTATTCCGCCACGAGCTGCTTGTTCG
>QHZK01000019.1 GCA_003224635.1 Acidobacteriota bacterium
CGGCCGATGCTAAAGCGGACGGGTATGTTTTTGAGACGGACGGAAATCCTTTTGACGACCGCGCCATTCTCAAGAACTTCATCCGCCCCGCAGCCAAGCGTCTTGGATTCTACTTTGCCGGCTTTGGATGGCACTCTTTTCGTCGTCAGAATCTCACTGAGATCCAGGAGGAAGGTGCGACGCCTTTTGAGGCCCAAGCACAAGCCGGCCACGCCAGACCAACGATGACCAGCGACTACACAATAGTCACCCTTGAAAGACGCAAGCAGGCGGTGCTCCGCTTGCAGGAGCGCCTGCTCGGCAAAGGTAAAAGTGTAGCCATAAACTGACCATTTGCGGGAATTGTGCGGGATGCCGAATGTACAAAAGCTCGGCAAGTTGTTGAGAGATATGGTAGGCCCGAACGGACTCGAACCGTTGACCTCTACCGTGTCAAGGTAGCGCTCTAACCGGGCTGAGCTACGGGCCTGCCCTTCAAAATCAATCGGTTAACTGACCCCGATTCTAGCACACTCGCCACTTGGTGCACAATTTGGTGCACACCCGTCTGGATTTCCGGTGTCTTGACGGCAAGGCCAGCCGTTGCACTTCGGGCCGGATGTGGCCGTAACGCTTCGCCATGCGGACCGCCGTGCTTGCCGACCAACCCAAGATTTCGGCGGCGACGGCGACGGAGTCCCTTGCTCCAGCAATTTCGTCGCGGCTGAGTGTCGGCAGTCGTGGTATCGCAAACCGGGCAGTCCAGTTTCGCGGCACGCGCTACGCCACGCAGTACGCCAGTTTGCAATAGGCCTTGGGGTCGATCTGCCCGTTCTCGCAACCGGAAAGACGAAGGGATCAGGCTGCGATTCGGGAAGCGGGATGCCCAAAAGTCAAAGGCCGCCCAAGCGGGCTGGGACGCATCCCATCGAAAGTGTAATTGTGGAACTGATATAAAGCAGCATCCTACCACCGCCCTCCTCTCTTGCGTTCCCGGACAATTTCGCTCACCGCGCTCGCGGTAAGGCCTGCAGAATTTGTCTCATGCGTCTCCACGGCGCGGTCCGGCCGTGTTAGGCTTGGCTTGGCGCAAAGGCGGGTGAGCCGGGAAGGGGAAGAAGGCGGCGAGCACGGATTGAGAACAATTTCGCCGAAACCAAGCCGCCAGGTGTTTTCCAGTCAATGAATTAGACGAAAGGCAGGCGCGAAACAAAGCCAATTGAGCCATGGCCTCCCTCAAAGAGTATCGCGACAAACGACGGTTCGACCAGACCCCCGAGCCTTCGGGAGAAGCTCGCGCGGTCGCCGCTGGCGGAAACCGTTTCGTCGTGCAGAAGCACGACGCCCGGCGCCTGCACTACGACTTCCGCCTCGAGATCGACGGAACGCTCAAGTCCTGGGCCGTGCCCAAGGGCCCGTCGCTGAACCCTGCCGACAAACGCCTGGCGATGCAGACCGAAGACCATCCTCTGGACTACGCGGGCTTCGAGGGAGTGATCCCGGAGGGCCACTACGGCGCGGGACCGGTGAGCGTGTGGGACCACGGGACCTTTGAGACGGAAGGCGACCTGCCCGCGACCAAGCAACTGGAGCGCGGAGAGTTGAAGTTTGCCCTGCACGGCCAGAAGCTGCGAGGCAGTTTCGTGCTCGTGAAGCTGCGGCAGCCGGAGCAGAAGGGCAAGGGGAAGCCCTGGTTGCTGATCAAACACAAGGACGCGTTCGCCGATCCCAAGTGGAACATCGAGGAGCATG
Organism: Acidobacteriota bacterium; assembly: GCA_003224635.1. GTDB lineage: Bacteria > Acidobacteriota > Terriglobia > UBA7540 > UBA7540 > QHZK01. The sequence continues at coordinate 1,732 of QHZK01000019.1, forward strand.
ACGGCTCGGTCCTGACGGGGCGCGTCTTGACCGAAATCGAGCGGGGACTGCCCGCCGCGGAGGTGGGAGAACAACCGAGTCCGGCATCGCTCGAAGGTGCGCGGAAAGCCAAGCTGCCCACCGAGGTTGCTCCGATGCTGGCGACCCTAGTCGAGAAGCCGTTCTCCGACCCGGAGTGGCTCTTCGAGATCAAATGGGACGGCATGCGGGCGCTGGCGTGGATCGCGGACGGCCGGCTGGAACTGCGCGCGCGCTCGGGACGCGCCATCACCGCGCAGTATCCGGAGCTCGCCAGCTTGACGAAACGCGTGCGAGCTACCGAGGCCATCCTGGACGGCGAGATCGTCGTGCTTGACCGGGACGGGCGGAGCGATTTTGAGCGGCTCCAGTCGCGCATCAACGTCGCGAAGCCTTCGCCGCTGCTCGTGCGCCAGGCGCCGGTGGTTTATTACCTTTTTGACCTGCTCTACTGCGACGGCTACGACCTGCGCGAAGTCCCGCTGATCGAGCGAAAGCAATTGCTCAAACGACTGCTCGACGGGCGCGACCCGTTTCGCTATGCCGACCACCAGCTCGAGCACGGGAAGGAACTGCTCGAGCTCGCCCGCGCGCGCGGACTCGAAGGGATCGTCGGCAAGCAGGTCCGCAGCGTCTACTCCGGCGCTCGGAGCCCTTCTTGGGTGAAGTTCAAATTGGTCCAGGAGCTGGAGGCGGTGGTAGGCGGCTGGACCGCGCCGCGCGGCTCGCGCGAGCACTTCGGAGCGTTGCTGCTCGGCCTCTACGAAGGGAAGGCGCTGCGCTATATCGGAAACGTGGGCACCGGGTTCACTGAAAAGACCCAGCGCGAAGTGTACGGAGCGCTTGAAAAGCTTCGGGCGAAGCGCTGTCCGTTCGAAAAAGTTCCGGACACGAGCGAACAAGCCTTCTGGACCATGCCTTCACTGGTGGCCAGGGTTAAATACGCCAAGTGGACCGAGGAGCGGCGGTTGCGCTCGCCCGTGTTTCTGGGGCTGCTCGAGGACCGCAATCCTGAGGACTGCCGGTTCGAGAGCGAAATGCCAGCCAGCGCTCCTGTTGTCGCGCCGCCGGCGCTTGCGGGCCACGTCATCACGGAGAAGGAAGCGATCGAAAAGGAACTGTTCAGCGGCCGGGCTGAAAACATCAACGTTGAAATCGACGGCAGGCAGTTGCAGTTCACGAACCTCAACAAGGTGTACTTTCCCGAGTCGGGCTATACGAAACGCGATCTCCTAGCCTACTACTATCGGATGGCTGAATACGTGCTCCCGTTTTTGAAAGACCGGCCGCTGGTGCTGCGCCGCTACCCCAACGGGATCGCGCAGAAGGCGTTTTTCCAGAAGGACGCAGGCGAGGCGGCACCGAAGTGGATCAAGACCATCGCCATCCATTCCGACGACAAGCGCGGGTCCGACGACAAGCGCGGCGAGACCCGTTATTTCGTCGGCGACGACCGGGCCACGTTGCTCTACCTGACCAACCTGGGTTGCATCGACCAGAATCCGTGGTCCAGCCGCATTGATGATTTGGAGCATCCCGATTACGTTTTTTTCGACCTGGACCCGAGCGAGGGCGCCGACTTTGACGCGGTCGTGGCCGTGGCGCAAGCCCTATATGAGAAATTACAGGAGCTCGGTTTGGCTGTCTACCTCAAGACTTCCGGGGCCACCGGACTGCACATGTACCTGCCGGTCGAGCGCGGCTACACGCACGAGCAATTGCGCACCTTTGCGGACATCGTCGGACGGCTGGTAGCCGCCGCGCATCCGAAACTCGTGACGCAGGAGCGCGCCGTCGACAAGCGCCCGCCAGGCACGGTGTTGATCGACGCCTACCAGAACGCTTCCGGACGCCCCCTCGCGGCGGTGTATACGGTGAGGGCGTTCCCCAAAGCGCCGGTGTCCGCGCCCATCGCCCCGGCCGAGCTGCGGAAGGGCTTGCGGCCGGAGCAACTGAATATCAAGAGCATCTTCGCGCGCCTCATAAAACACGGCGACCTGTGGGCGCATTTCTGGGACAAGCGACAGTGCATCGAGGAAGCAGTAGAGGCGCTCGCGCGCAGCCAAAAGCCGTCGCGACCGAAGGGCGGGGTTTTGACCCCGCCGTAGCGCGGACACTCACCCACCCCTGGCACCCATGAAGATCCTGGCGCTTAACCCGGGCTCGAGCAGTCTGAAGATCTCCGTGTACGCACTGGGTGATTCGGCGCCCGAGACTCCGCCTCCTCCACTTTGGGAGGGCCAGATTGATTTGGGCCAGATTGATTCGCGCGCTTCTTCCGGACCGGCGGAGTTCAGAGCCAGGAATTCCCGCGGCGCAGCGCTGAAAGAGCTACTGGTGGTCGATTCGCCGGCGGAGGCCGTCAAGCACGCGCTGAGCGCCATTTGGAGTGGGCCGACCCAGGCGATTGCCGGACCTTCGGAATTAACCGTCGTCGGCCAGCGGGTTGTCCACGGCGGGTGCGACTACCGGAAGCCGACGCTCGTCACTCCCGAGGTCAAAGCAGCCATCGCGCGCCTGGCGGCTTTCGCGCCTCTGCACAACCGCGCCGACCTCGAGACGATTGAGGCGACCGAGCAAGTGATGGGCGCGGTCCCTCAGGTCGCGGTGTTTGACACGGCCTTTCACAGCACCATCGAGATGGCGGCCTCGGTCTATCCTGGACCCTACGAATGGTACGAGCGGGGGATTCGCCGCTATGGCTTTCACGGCATCAGCCATCAGTACTGCGCCCGCCACGCGGCCCAGATTCTCGGTCGCGACCTCGCGTCACTGCGGCTGATCACGTGTCATCTGGGCAACGGCTGCTCGCTTGCCGCCATCCGCGACGGCCGCAGCGTGGACACGACCATGGGCTTCACGCCCCTTGAAGGATTGATGATGGGCACGCGCTCGGGGTCGGTCGACCCTGGCATCCTGATTCACCTGCTGCGGCAACAGGGTTGTTCTGCAGAAAAGTTGGACGAGGTGCTCAATCGAGAATCCGGACTGTACGGGGTTTCGGGCGTCTCGGGTAATATGCGCGAGGTCCTGGCGGCGATGGCAAAGGGCAACCCGCGCGCCAAACTGGCGTTCGACGTCTATGTCCACCGCCTGCGCTCCGGGATCGGCGCCATGCTCGCTACGCTCGGGGGCCTCGACGCCCTGGTGTTCGCAGCCGGAGTCGGCGAGAACGCTGCCTTGGTACGGGCCGCGGCCTGTGAGCCCTTCGCGTTTCTGGGCCTCAAACTCGACCGCGAGAAGAATGCCCGATCACCTGCCGACCAGGACGTCTCGACTGCGGACTCAGCCGTGCGCGTGCTGATTGTACGCACCCAGGAAGACTGGGCGATCGCTCAGGAGTGCTGGAGCTGGCGGCGTGCCAATGCGCCTCCCGGAGCTCGGTGACGACCACACGGCGGAGTCACGCCAATCCCTTCACCTGCAAGAGCCAAACACGAATCGTCACCCTGTTGGCAGCGCGCAGGAACGCCCCTCAGGATCATTCCGTCCGCATCGCTCCTGGGGTCCGTTAGGCAGACGTGGTTCTTCTTAGGCTGATCGCGAGAAGAAGGAGCGTGGGCGACGGCCTCTCAGGCTGACGTTCCATTTGGGTGGGAGGGGAATACTTAACAGGGAAACTGCGAAACTTTCCGAAATGGGTTCTGGCCAAAACGGTTCTGGCCAAAACCGGTCCTGGATCACGCTGTGGCTCGCCACACCTTGCTTCAATCCGACGGGGCTAGGCCGCTGCCTCATCCATGATCTTCAACATCACGGCTTCAACTTCTTCGGCCATACTCCTGAGCTGCGGGGCATGAAACATTTCGACCGCCGCCGTGGGGCGGATGGCGGCCAGCGTGACGCGGGAGCCCTCACGATAGACCGAAACTCGGCAGGACAGCGCGGCAGAGATTTTGCCATTAGCTTCTGATATCTTCCGGCTCTGGTGAGGACCGCAGACCTCGTAGACCAGGCACTGGAGGCTAAACTTAAGCCCCTTTTGTTCCATCTCTTCCTTCAGGTCGTAAATGGCGAACTGGTATTTTTGGCAGGCCGCTTCGAGGTCATGAGCAACTTCCAAGAGCCGCTTCCTCGATTCCACTTTGTGGAGCACCTCGGTTGGCTTTCTCGGTTGGCTTTGTTTCTCGGCCATTTTCAGGTTAAGTCGCTAATCCTAAAGCAGGTGATGGCTGTGTTCTGCCGCTGTCTCGAAATGTTGCGGGCGCGGCGCTCGGCTTGGTATTCCGCGACCTTCCAGCCTCCTGAGCGATGTGATCGATGATGTATTGCGTCATGAAGCGGCTGGCGCGCAAATGCGTCCCTTGCTGAAACACCCAGCGCAAGAGCCTTATCCCTTCCGAATCGATGAAACTCACATCGGCCAAATCGACAGTAACACTCTTGGCCGCTGAGCGGGTAACCACGCCGCACCAAGTCCGCGCCACTTCATCGACCCAGAGTCCGGAGAGCTTACCTTTGAGCCTGAGCGTTGTCGATGATGGATTTTTGCGAAAGGTGATCTTATTCATCACGGTCCAGACACCTCGACGGGCGTTAACGGCAAGTATATTGCCATAACAGTACACTAGCTCCTACTTTTCGTAACCTCTTAACGGATCGTGGGTTATTTCATCGAAGAGCGCGCTGGGCCCCGGAATCGACGAAGGCTTCCCGAGTTTGGTCTGACGCAATGTCGCCAGGTGACGAAATTCCGTCGCGGATCGCAGGGGTTTCTGACGGATGAGTCGAAGGAGCCGGTGGCGACAGCGATAGCGCAGGGCTTCAGGTCTGGGGTTCGTGAAGTCTTAACGCGGGAGACGAAGGAGGCGGGTGGCAGCGCGTAGGTCTCAGATCTGCGAATGTGGTCCCCTCATAACCCCACGCCGCTTCCCAAGCCGATTCTCGCCGCCACCTGTTCTCCGACCGCGCTTATTGTGACAGCTTTATCCCCCCGGCGCAGTGATCGGGATCACACTTCTGTGTGATCTGGATCACATTAGCTGGACGCCCTGACGGTTTCTTCTTCAAGCCGCTGGGCGGCGTAGGCCAGTGCGGCCCGAACGTCCTCCAGCGTGATCCCGTATTCCTCAGCGACTTCATCAGCAGAATCCCCAGCTGCCATCGCGCCGACTACCACGCTGACGGGGACGCGTGTCCCTTCGATCACAGGCTTACCGAATCGAACTTGCGGGTCCGCGCTAATTCTTGGGGCGATCACAGCCATGACGGGCACCTCACGACATTATAACAGGAGAATCCGTTGTTGCTCGAAGCGGTCCAAAGCGGCAGCAAGCTGCCGCACTCCAAAACGAAGGGGCGGGGAACTAGTCCCCGCCCCGCGTTCTTGCTGACAACTGACCACTGACAACTGACGGCTGGTTCTCAGTACATGCCGCCGCCCGGAGGTCCGGCCGGAGCGTGTTTCTCCTCCTTCTCCGGGATCTCGCTGACCAGCGCCTCGGTGGTGAGCAGCAATGAGGCGATGGAGGCAGCGTTCTGCAGCGCCGTCCGGACGACCTTGGTGGGATCAATCACGCCGTCCGCAACCAGGTCGCCGAAGGTTTCGGTCTGCGCGTTGAAGCCGAAGTTGGGGTTGGTGTTGGACTTCACTTTCTCGACCACCACCGCGCCCTCGTGTCCGGCGTTGTGGGAAATCATGCGGATCGGCTCCTCGAGCGCCCGCTTGACGATGTTGATGCCGATCTGCTCGTCGCCCTCGGCCTTGAGCTTCTCGAGCGACGGAATGCAGCGCAGCAGGGCCACGCCGCCGCCGGGGACGATGCCTTCCTCGACGGCCGCCTTGGTAGCGTGCATGGCGTCCTCGACCCGAGCTTTCTTTTCCTTCATCTCGGTCTCGGTCGCCGCGCCCACCTTGATCTGAGCCACGCCGCCCACCAGCTTTGCGAGCCGCTCCTGCAGCTTCTCGCGGTCGTAGTCGGAAGTGGTCTCGTCGATCTGAGTGCGAATCTGCTTCACGCGGCCCTCGATGTCCGAGGTCTTGCCCGAGCCTTCGACGATCGTGGTGTTGTCCTTGTCGATGGTGATCTTCTTGGCGCGGCCCAGATCATCGAGCTTAACGTTCTCGAGCTTGATGCCCAGGTCTTCGGAAATCGCCCGCCCGCCGGTCAGGATGGCGATGTCCTCGAGCATGGCCTTGCGACGGTCGCCGAACCCCGGAGCTTTCACCGCGCAGCACTGCAAGGTGCCCCGGATCTTGTTGACCACCAGCGTGGCCAGCGCCTCGCCCTCGACCTCTTCCGCGATGATCACCAACGGCTTGCCGGACTTCGCAATCTGCTCGAGCAAGGGCAGCAGGTCCTTCATGGAGCTGATCTTCTTCTCGTGAATGAGGATGTAGGCGCTCTCGAGCACGCACTCCATGCGTTCCGGGTCGGTGACGAAGTAGGGCGAGAGGTACCCGCGGTCGAACTGCATGCCCTCGACGACCTCGAGCGTGGTCTCCATGGTCTTCGATTCCTCGACCGTGATCACGCCGTCTTTCCCGACCTTCTTCATGGCCTCGGCGATGATGCCGCCGATGGTGTGATCGTTGTTGGCGGAAACGGCGCCCACCTGCGCGATCATGGCGCCCTCGACGGGCTTCGAAATCTTGTCGAGTTCGCCCTTGACGTGCTTCTTGGTGTCCCGTTGGAGCTCGTCGTAGCCGCAGACGGTGCGAACCGCGGTCTCGATTCCGCGCTTCAGGGCCATGGGATTCGCGCCCGCCGCCACCGTCTTCACGCCCTCGCGGAAGATCGACTGGGCAAGCACAGTCGCCGTGGTGGTGCCGTCGCCCGCCACGTCTGAAGTCTTGGAGGCGACTTCGCGCACCATCTGCGCTCCCATGTTCTCGAGCGGGTCTTTTAGTTCGATTTCCTTGGCCACGGTCACGCCGTCTTTAGTGATCGTGGGGGAACCGAATTTCTTGTCCAGGACCACGTTGCGGCCCTTGGGGCCGAGCGTAATCTTCACGGCGTCCGCCAGTTGATTCACGCCCCGCAGAATCGCCTGACGGCTCTGCTCGCCATGCACAATCTGTTTTGCATTTCCCATCTTCTATTCCTCCAGAATTTTCCCCCGCCCTCGGCTTCCGTCGAGGCTGCGGGTTGGATGATTTCAATTCCGTCCTTTGCGCTCCGGGGAGCCGTGGGGTCGCGAGGAAACCCGGCTACTTCTTGCCAGCCGCGTGCCTCGCTCCCTCGACCACGCCCAGCACTTCGTCCTCGCGCAGGATCAGGTATTCCTGCTCGTCCAGCTTGATCTCGGTACCCGAATACTTGCCGAAGAGGATTCGATCACCCGCTTTCACGTCGAGGGGGATCACCTTGCCCTCTTCGGTCTTCTTGCCGCGGCCTACGGCGATCACTTCACCCTCTTGCGGCTTTTCCTTGGCCGTATCGGGGATGATGATGCCGCCTTTGACGGTTTCCTTCTCCTCGATCCGCTTGATGAGAAGGCGATCATGAAGAGGTCTCACGGTCATCGTTAGGTTCTCCTTTCCTACTGGGTTGTAGCGGAGGGTCCACTGCGACCTTGCCGCCTTCGTCAGGTTGGTGGCCGAGGCAGCCCTTAACCGGACCACACATAGAAGGGCGTCAGCGACTCGGCCAGCCTCGATTCGATCGAATAAGTTGTAAGCAGCTTCCCAGGCCTAGACACCCGAATTAGCACTCTTGGCCCGAGAGTGCTAATTTATGGTCTCCAGTGCGGTTTGTCAAGAGGGAATTAGCAGAGGGAATTAGCAGCTCGATGGATCGGGTGCTCGAGGGCGGACGGGCGGGGACGGCCGCCACCTGGCCGCCGATAATTCTATATAACTCATTTATACACAATACGTTAAATGCACACCATTGGCTGGCCGTGTGACCAACGAAA
>QHZK01000133.1 GCA_003224635.1 Acidobacteriota bacterium
CGGCAACTTCACGAGCGGCTATCATTGGGAGGATGGAGTCGGTCCGCTCGATCGCCGGCCGACCAAGCTGAACCAGGCGTGGGGCTATCCGGAGTTCAACGAGTTTGGCACGGATGAGCTGATGGATTTCTGCCGGCTGATTGGCGCCCGGCCGCAAATTTGTCTGAACTTGGGCAGCGGCGCGCCGGAGGAGGCTCGAGCCTGGTTGGAATACTGTCAGGGCGGGCCGGCGACACCGCAGGGCAAGCGTCGCGCCGCCAACGGCCATCCGCAGCCGTACCCCGTCGCCGCGTGGGAGCTCGGCAACGAGCTTTGGGGCAAGGATTTTCAGATCGGCTGGCAGACGCCGGAGGGCTACGCGCAGAGGTACGAGACCTTCTATCGCGCCATCCGCAGCCTCGTGCCGCCTCAGACGATGGTCTTTGCCAACGGCGCCGACATCGACTTTTTCAAAGACTGGAACGGAGCGCTGATTGATCGCGACGGCGCCGACCTGAGCTTTCTCACGTCTCACTTTGTGGTGGGCATGGAGGATCGTAAGGATAAGGCCCGGGAAGCGAGCCGGGATGAGTTGTGGGCAGCCGACTTGGCGATTCCCGTTGGCGTGGCTCGCGCCCTCGAGCCAGTGAAAGCTCAGATCGAGGCCAACCCTCGGACGCGCGGTCGCGTGCGCCTTGCCTACACGGAGTGGCTCTTCGCGGCGCGGGAAAACTCCGAGTATCCACGCTGGAGCAATCTGGGCGGAGCGCTGATCGCGGCTGGCTGGATGAACATGCTCCTGACCCACGCCGACTTTGTTCCTGTCTCGGACATGACCGGGCTCATGGAGTTTGGAGGCATCTACAAGAAGCGGGGGCGCCTGTTCGTCACTCCGCAATACGAGGCGTTCTCGCTCTATTCGAATTACGCCGGCGACACACCGGTGGCGACCCGCACGGAGGTCAGCGAATACGATGTAGGCGCGGTCCTGCGGCGCTTGCCTGCCATGCCGAATGTGCCGAACCTCGACGTGGTGGCCACGGCCGATTCCCTGCGCCGGGATCTGACCTTGTTCGTGGTCAACCGTGACTGGAAGCATCCCATCCCAGCCGTGGTTGTGCTTAAGGGTTTTGCCGCCACGGATCGAGCTACTGTGCGGACGCTCAGCGCTGATTCGATCCTGGCGGAGAACAACGAGGACCATCCCGCCGCCGTTCACCCGGTTACGAGCAGCCTCAGCGTCAGCGGTGACTCGCTCCATTACACCTTCCCGGAACACTCCCTGACCGTAATATCGTTTGAGGCGGCGGCTGCCGCATGAGAGACGACCCCAAGGCGTCCGTGTTCGACCAGTGGAATCGTTGTCGCGACATCCAAAACCTGTTGGTGGTGGACGCTTCGTCTTTCGTGAGTCAGTCGGAAAAGTCTATTACGCTCACTATCATGTCGCTGGCTTACCCGGCCTGCGACCACTGGGCGGAAGAATTCGGGCTTGGGAATGTCTGAGGACGGCGGAATTGGCGCACAGCAAACAGGAATGTTATCCTGTATGTTGAATGAACCAAACTGATGATCCACCCTTCCGATGCGCCTCAGGTTTCTCACCGCGAGCGCGGCCGCTGGGAGATGCTCTCCAGACCTCGCTTGATTTCGTTCCTCGTTCTGTTGGCCACGCCCGGGTTGTGTACCGAGCCATCGAGGCCTCAGGAGCCGAAAACCCTGTTCGAGGAGGCTCAGCGCGCCCTGGCTGCAGGGGACTACGCAAGCGCCGAGAAGGGTTTCCGTGAGGTTTTGAAACTCGATTCGCAGTCCGCAGCGGCCTACAGCGGCTTGGGCGTAGTCTATCTGCGCACGGAGAAGATCAACTCGGCCATTAAAGCCTTTGAGGCAGCCAAGAAAATTGCTCCGCAAGTGGTCGGCATCGACTTGAACCTGGGCTTAGCCTTTTACAAGCAACAGAATTTTCGCCACGCCATTCCCCACTTTGGAAGGGTGCTTGAAGTCCGCCCGCAGGATGTCCAACCCAGATACCTCAAGGGCATGTGTCACTTCATGCTGGATGAATACGAGCTCACAGTTCAAACGCTCGAACCTCTGCTGGCTAAGGAGAAGACCGATCTCGACTTTCTATTTGTCCTCGGCATCGCCTACGGCAAGCTGAAACGCACGGATCAGTCCTCGCGAACTTTCGCGCAGCTTGTTCGAGCGGGAGGCGACACTGCCCACATGCATCTTCTGCTGGGCAAGGCCTATCTCGATCTCTATGCGAACCAGAAAGCCAGGGCGGAGCTTGAAAAAGCGGTCGCAGGCGATCCCAAGTTGCCGTACGCCCACTACAACCTGGGTGTGCTCTATCAGCGCCTGGGGATGTTGGAGCAAGCGGCCGCGCAGTTCGACCAGGAGATCGTTGTCAGCCCTCAAGAGCCCTGGAGCTACGAAAACCGGGGCGCCATTTACCTGGACCAGGGCAACCCCGAGGACGCCGCCCGAATGTTTCGTGAGGCCTTGGCAATTAATCCCAAGATGCCGTTATCGCTGGGCGGGCTCGGCAAGGTCTGCGTGAGGAAGGGAAATCCCCGGGAGGCGATTGCCTATTTCAAGCGAGCGATCGCGATCCAGGCGGACAGCGCCAACCTTCACGTCCAACTGGGCCAGGCCTACCTCAAGGCGGGGCTCAGGGCAGAAGCAGAGAAGCAGTTCGCGGCAGCTGGCAAACTCCAGGGGCGAGCTCGCGAGAGGCAGGAAGAGAACCTGTTCGGCAAATTGCCGGCTCCCCAGGTTGCCGCGCCCTAACAGGATGCTGAAAGGGCTCGTCAAGGCGTCATGCGGAGGAACCCCGCCCAGGGCGGGGCGACGGGTCGGAGTTTTTCGGGACCAGACCGCAAAAAGCGTCTTGCGAGGCGTTCTTGCAGGCAGGGATCACAGGGGTTGCTGGGATCGTCCTCAACGAACTCACACTCTTCAGATTAATCTCCGTCGCCCAAAGCCCATGACAAACGCCCTTCAGCGCCCGACTGACGACAGCCGGATAGCGCCCTTTGATTGTGGCGTGATGGTCGAAAGCTAGAACGTGAACCTCCCTACGAATTGAATGTTGCGCGGGTTGGTTACGGTCCCGTTCCACAAGCCGAAGTTTGAATCGCCCACACTGGTGTCGAAGGCTCCGGAACCCCAACATTGAGTCGGACAGTTAAACGTGTGCCAGTTCCAGATGTTGAAGAACTCGCCGCGCAACTGGAAGTCGACCTTTTCCTTAATTCGAAAGTTCTTGATGATGGTTACGTCATGGTTGTGGTAACCGAAGCCCCGGTAGCTCGAAATGCGCGGACCCCGGCCAAGGTAGAAATTGAAGCTGTTGAAGTCTTCAAAAGAGAATTCATTGAACAGTGGCTTATTCGGATCGAAGCTGCCTTTGCTTTGAGCCCACGGAGCGAGCCCAGGCTTGAGCCCCGGAATGCACCCCGCCGCAAACTCGCCCGGCACGTTGCAGTAGCTGGAGCGGAAGAAGAACGGGACGCCAGAGCTAGCGCGAATGACCGTAGCCAGAGTCCACCCGCCGATCAAACCGTTCAATATTCTGCCAGGGTTCGGCGCCCAGCGCTTTCCTTTGCCAAACGGGAGATCGTAAACCAGAGCTTCGGACAGGGTCTGGGGTACATCGTCCACCGCCAGTGCCTTGTTGCGCTTCCTCTCGAAGGGCGAGATGACTCCATGGGCCCCGCTCCAGAGGAGAGCGTCGGCCTGCGTCTGGTCGGCATCGTCGAGGGTCTTCTCAAGCGTGTAGGAGGTCAGCGTCCAGAGCCCATTGTTGTAGCGCTTTTCCACCTTCGCCTGGAAAGCGTGATAGATGCTATTGCCGGCATTCTCGGTCAGGCCGTAAAGCGAGCCGCAGTATTGAGGGTAGGGCCTTAGCGCCTGGGCCACCTCCGGCGCGCAGGCCTGCATTTGGTTGGCCCAGCCGGGATAGGGCGTGGGGACTCCGTCCACGCTGGTGTCTGCGGAGCCGAAGTTGTCGTAAAGCGCCTGCCCCATGGAAAGATACTTGGGATCAAGGGCATTAATGGGCACCGTCCGTGAAGGCAGCCGGGTTCCCCTGTTGCCAACGTAAGCGATGTCAAAATAGAAGTTGTTGGTGAATTCGTGCTCGATAGTTAGATTCCACTGTTGGGAATAAGGCCGTCGGTTGGAATCAAAGGGGCGGTAATTGGGGCCTCCCGCGCCCCCGGTTCCCCCCTGGCCGTTCAGAGAGCTCGGATCGATGAAGGGTGGCCGCTGAAAGTTCTGCGGCAGACCATTCTGCAGCAGGAACGCCGCCGTCAGCCCGCCCTGGGTGCTGCCGAAAGTGGGAATGGTATAGAAGCCGTCTTGCACCACGCCACCGTTCCACCCGGGGTAGAACATCTGGGTGAAGAACACTCCATATCCGGTGCGTACCACGGTTTTCGGGGTCATCGAGTAGGCGATGCCCAGCCGAGGCGCGAATCCTTTGAACCACGTGAGCTCAGGAGCGCGCCTCCCGAAGCTCGCCGCTCCCCATTTGCTACCGGCGAAAACCAGACTGCCGGGTAGCCCTCCCGCCGCCGAGTTGGGCCGCGAGGGATCCAGGAACGACTGCTGGTCGTGTTTCTCAACCGCAGGTGTAAACGTGTCCCAGCGCAGGCCGTAATTCACACTCAATTTCGGCGTGAATTTATAAGTATCGCCGATGTGCAGAATGTAGGCGGCTGCGCGGGGATAATCGGACGCGACAGCGAAAAACGTAGCACATCCGGAGTCCACCTGGCCGAGCAGGAAACTGGCAATGGGACTTCCGCTGAGGATGCCTTGCAGTCCAGTCTCGCCCGAAGCGAAGGAGAAGTTGCCTGCTGGCGAGCAATAACCACCGAAGTTGCCGCGGTTATTTTCCGCCAGCCAGCGGTACTCGCCCCCGATTTTGATGGTGTGCTTACTTCTGACCCAGGTGAATAGGTCATTGATGGTGAAATCGGGCCTGGCAGTAACATTCTTTACGTTCGGCCCGCCGTAGTTGTCGCCATACTGCCCATAGTCGCCGAGGTTAATTACGGGCGGATAGTCGTGAGTGGCGACCCCCGAAATTTGGGGAAACAAACCGGCGTACTTCCAGTCGAGGGACCCGTAGCCCTCCTCGCGGTTGTGATAGCCCGCCGCCATATGGTTCAGTAAATTGGGGCTAATCGTATGGTCCCAGTTCAACCGGTGGATGAAGGCATACTCGGGAGTTGCGTTATTGTCATTGCTGACTTGGACCGGCAGCCTCGATATCGTGTTAGCATGAGCCCCCTGGTAATAAACTGAGACCGATAGGTGGTCCTTGTCGCGAATGTACTGGTCCAACCGCAGGTCAAAATAGTTCGTGTGGAACAAAAGCTCTTCCGGTCGGGCACGGCCCACGTAATTGTTGAAGAGCCCTCCCACGCCCGGGGTCGGCGGCGGTATGTACTTGAACCACGTAGGAGCCAGCGCGTTCACCATCCGAGGGTCGGTGGGGCAGATGACGTTGGGGGTCTTACCGTCACACCCCATGAACTGGTCGCGGAAGTAAGGCAGGTTGTTCGGCCCAGGGTCCTGGCTGGGATCAAAATTGGGGTTGGGCCGCAGCGTGTCGGGGTCATAGATCGGGATCAGGTTGCCTTTGGAATCTACCCAGTCGCTGAAATCTCCCGCGCGCTCCTGCATGGTGGGCACGGAGAAAATCGGTGCGGCGAGCGCGCCTCCCGCTCGGAATCCTGTCATGTTGAGGTAGAAGAAGGTCCTCCTTTCCTTTCCCCACACATGAGGGATCTGGAAGGGACCGCCCACCGCACCTCCGAACTCGTTCTCAATGTCCGGTGATCTGTCCGGAGTTCCGAACTGCCGCGCGTTCAGCATCGTGTTGCGGTGGTACTCATAGAGCGCCCCGTGGTATTGGTTCGTGCCGGACTTGGTCTCCACAATGATTTGTCCCGAAGTCGTAGAGCCGTATTGGGGCTCGTAATTTGAAGTTAGAACACTCAACTCGCTCACCATGTCCGGCGAAGTCGGAAAGTCGCTCTGGATAGACACCATGCCGCTCTGACTCATCAGCCCCTCTGCCAGGCTGACGCCATCCAAGACGGCCTCGTCGCCCGATTGCAAGCCGCCATTAATGCGGGCGTCGAAAGGGTTACCACCACCTCCTGTAGTCACGCCGGGCATCAGGATCGCAAAGTTCGCCGCCGAACGCACTGTCCCGAGCACCTCCAGAGGAAGATTTTGCAAGATTTCTGGGGAGATGCTGCCTTTTTGCTCGGCATTGGTGGTATTAAGCGGAGACACATTGGCAGCGACCTCGACCGTCTGAACCGCCGTTCCCAGTTGAAGCTTGACGTCCTGACGGACTAGGGCATTCATCGTCATCTCGATGCCGGTTTGGACGAAGTCGCGGAACCCTTGCGCGGCAGCCCGCAATTCATAAATGCCCGGCTGCAAGTTGGGAAAAGAGAACAGGCCGTCAGGACCTGACGTTGTTTTCGCCACGGACCCAGTGGCCACCGAAGTGAGGGTCAATTGCGCATTGGGGACCGCCGCGCCTGTTGGATCGGCCACAGTCCCGCTGATGGTCGCGTTAGTGCTTTGCGCGATCGCCGATGCAGGCAGCAGCAGTGCCAGCGGTGCCAGAATGCACGATGCCCGTAAACCCCGAAAATGCCTCTTCTTCATTTTAACCCTCCCACGACCCTTCGACCCGCCCAGAAAGGAGTTAAACACAACAACCCAAGGAGCCGACGTGGGGATGAACCTGGTTGCACCCTCGTCGGCACGATGGAAAAATATGCACTCGACTTCAGATAAACAACCACGATAAGGCCCAAATCTACGCAGCCCCTCACCTCTTGTCAAGATAATAAGGACAACAAGGAGGGAGTAGGGACGGCAGACCCCGACATCAAAACACCGCGGCGGCGAGCCGCCGCGCTCTAAGACTCATTTTGCGGGGCTCACTCGATAGAGCCCGGCCCCGTGAGGGTTAATCTTGGGAGCGAATTTGCCTTCAAATGCTCCCAGGTTCTTCTTCTCCCATAAGTCTCGGACCGCACACTTGCCCCTCAAGCCCAGTTCGCTCCACGCGACCGTGACTTCCGCCGGCGACTCGTCGAGGTTGAACACCGCAAGATATCTGTTTTTCGTTCCCGGAACGTCGGCCGCCCAAGCGATCTGATCGCCTCGGGCGAAGAGTTCGCGATTATGCTCACTCTTTTGGTCAACCGCGAGGACTTCTTCATTCGTCAGTAAGCGCATCGTGAAAGGATCAAGGCTCGGCAAGTCTCCACCGATCATGAGAGGAGAGCGGAAGATCGACCAGAGGGTCAGCACGGTGATCTGCTCGTCCTCGGTAAGGCGAGTGTGGCGTTCGCCGTCTTCGTAACCACGTATGCGAATCCGCCCCAGGGGTAGCATATCGGCATCAGGCCAGTGGTTCGGTCCGATGTAAGGGGCCCAAACGCGGCAGAGCGCGAACGTCTCCTTTAGTTGCTTCCAGTTGTCCCAGAAGTCGTCCGAAATCCGCCAAAGCTGGGAATAGCGCATTACATGCTCGGCGTGGATGACGTCGGTCCGGTCGGGGGACAGGCTCAGAACCATCGGCCGGCGGCTTTTCGCAATGGCCTTGCTCAGCGCTTCGATTTCATCGCCATGGTACGAATGGGCGGCAGGCGGGCTTGGGGCCCAACTCATGTCATCAGCCTTGATGTAGTCCACGCCCCACTGCGCGTAAAGCTTGGCAATCGAATCGTAGTAAGCCTGGCCCGCCGGTTTGCTCGTATCCACGCCGTACATCGCGGTGGACCAGGAGCACGGGTCGTTCCGGTTGGCAATATCCTGAGCATGAGCGTTCGTGCCCAGAACGGGCAGCTTCCGCTTCACCGCCTGGCGCGGGACGCCGCGCATGATGTGAATCCCGAACTTCAATCCCTTGCTGTGGACATAATCTGCGAGAGGTTTGAACCCCTGGCCGCCCGCCGCCGAAGGAAACCGGTTCGTGGCGGGAAACAGCCGCCCGTAATCGTCCATCGCCACTTCCAGATCGCCTTCGTGGTGGCCATCCGTGACAGGATGCGGATAGTACCAGTAGAAGTCCACGACCACGTACTTCCAGCCCAAGCACGCGAGATGCTGGTCCATATAATCGGCGTTTCTTTTCATCTCTTCCTCCGTCACGTCGCCGCCATAACTGTCATAGCTGTTCCAGCCCATGGGCGGGGTAGGAGCGAGATTGGCGGAATGGCTGAACTGCGCTCGCCCGGTTTCGGCGGCTCCCAACAGCCCAACTATAATTACCAGACTCGCGACTACAGCCCCGGCAAGGCCTTTTGGCAAAAACATTGGCGGTCGCACCTCCTTTCGGCTCGGACAGTTCATAGAACGAAGCCCGTCGATAATCAATGCCCGATCAACAGGCTTCGAGTTGCTCGGATGGGCCAGACGACCCGCCCCCTATTTCTGCACCGACACCTAATGTGGGTTCCAGGGCAGCCTGGTCAGAGTGTTCGTCGCCCCTCACTGAAGTTACGGTCTGAAGACTGCTCACCAGTTTGTTTGATTTAAAAGGCGAATTGACCGCGGCTATCACTCCGAGTTCCCGATTCCCGCCTCCCGAATCCGGAGCTCCTGGCTGTCAGTGATCGTGGCCCTGGCAGCCCGGCGATTCTGCGTAAAAGGCGTTGCCCTTGTAATCGATCTCCATTAGTCCGGCCTGCGAAGTGTAAAATCCCCGGATCGCCTCGGCCTTGATCAAGTTGAAAAATCGTGCTCCTGCATTCTCCGTGGTTGTACCCGGTCGGTCGTCGCTGATTTCTTTCAGTATTCCGATCTGCTGCTCCTCGGTAAGATCGAGGAGCGCCTTGCCGTGGCGGCGTTCGGACTGCTCTGCCAGCCACTCAAGTCCCGCCGCGCTGATGCTCTGCGGATCGAAGTTTTCCAGATTTTCAACTGGGGCTGCCGAGCCGTGATAGGCAATGGCGAGGGCGCGGTGGTCAGGCTTAAGCCGCCGGGCGGCCTCCCGTACCGCTACGGCGCTCGCAACGCGAAGGTCGATCCACTCTGCCACCACGGCGCTGATCTCTTCGTCGCTTCCGCCGTTTCCGGCCGCTGCGGTACTTGATCGCTCATGAGCCTCGCCGAGCATCAGTTCGACGATTCGCTTGACGGTTTGAAACTCCGGCGGCGAGAAAAACTGCGGTTCGAAAGGACCGGTCCTGGGGCGCACGTAGTCGGTCTCACTGCCCGGAGGAATCGGATGGAAGAGGGAGTCATTGGACAGGGCGTGGCTCAAGTGGTCACTCGAGGGCTCGTAAAGGCCCGGAGGCAGGCCGGCCGCTGCCGGGGCGTCAAGGCCGCCAGCGGATGCCGGTTCGCTCGCCAGCACAAGGTCAGAGGCGGGACTAAGTCCTGCCTCGCCGGTCGTGCCGCTGAAACCGAGCAAGACCGCTGCTTCGCCTAATTTCAGCAGCCACTCGCGACGACTGAGTTGGCCACCTTCCGGCTCGTTTCTTTTG
>QHZK01000134.1 GCA_003224635.1 Acidobacteriota bacterium
TATCAACATCGCTTGCAAACTGCAAGCTATATTTTAGACAAAATGCAAGCCCTAGTGCGATCGGTCACCTTGACTTTGCACGAGCGGGTCCTCGCGGATCACTTCGAGGCTGATGAAAAAAAACGAACCGAGAACGCGCGTCCGGGAATGCAAATTCACGACAATATTTCCTACTCAGGCTGTCAGACCGGTACGGGTCCAGAGAATCTTTGGAAGTAGTTGGGTTCGCCCTGAGACCAGTGTTGGGCGGAACGAGGGGATGGCGCACACGCGTTCCATCAGGAGCGCACGGCGGGATTTGTTACGACGTCACATTCTCACGCTGGCTCGCCGCGACACCCGCTAGGCGTTGGCTTGCCCAGCCGGACGGAATCACCACGTCGGACCTTGCCACCCTGCAACACAGAGGCATAGATTCCAACGTTAGCTCGGTTGTGCTGGGCAGCCGTGCGCAGGATACCCGCATCCTTCGGGAGATCGCCCTGAGGGAGCGTCGTCATGACGCAGCGGGGGCAGGGACCGGTGACGCTCAGACGAACCGCATCCCCGATCGCGAGCGTTTGCCCAATCCAAGCATTCTCCGCGAAATCCTTCTCTCCGCTCGCGGTCCCGACCACGAGATTGGGGCGAAACCGCCGGACCTCGAAGCGCCCCTGCGGATAGAGCATCCGCAACCGATCGAGCGTCGACGTGGTCAGCAAGTGCACGACGGCACAGTCGAAAAACGTACCCTCAGGCAGGCCGAATTCGGTGACGGTGTCCCGGTAATCGAGGCCTTCGATATCTGGCCAGTACTCCTCCGCTATGGCCGCTCGCCGATCCGCCAATGCGGATAGTATCACCTCGCGATTGAGCGCCTTCGAAAGCATCTGGTGGACGTCGGCTTGCTCACTGTCGACGCGGGCGCCATCCGGCAGAGTCACGCGGACCGACGGCGCCTTCACACCGCCCCTCGGGGGATCAGCCAGCGCCGCACGAAAGTCGAAAAGCTGCGGCCACTTCCGCGGATTCTTGGCGCTGGCAACTTTCCCGTCGGAACTGTCGACGACCGCGTAGGCGCGGTCTCCTACCAGACCACCTGGGATGACCTCAGCGGCGTTCAGCTCTTCTCCCATCATGGATTTGACGGGGTAACGCCAAAGGGAAACCACCGAACCGACTATCGGCGCGTTGTTTGCCATAACCCACCCTCCTTATTACTATTATGAGTTGGCCGCAGGCGGGTGCGCGGAGTCGACGACAATATCCGCTCGGGTGCTGTTGACGATTGCTCTCAGCTCGGCTTGCTCCGCGGCGGGCACCTTGAACTTATCCAGCGTCTGCTGAAAATCGTCCAGGAACGCCTCCCACTCCTTGCCGCTGATCTTCAACTGGGCATGTGAGTCCGCCATCGATCTGCCCGTGTATTTTTGCGGGCCCCCCGCGGCCCAGCAGACCATCTCGGTCACCAGGTACTTGAATCCCGCTGGTGGCACGCGATGGTGCGCTTCATCCACTAGGGGATTGGCATTCAGTCGCGGGTCGACCATCAACCGGTCGATCAGGTCGTCCACCACGGTAGCGATGCTATAGACGCCACCAAGCCTGTCGTAAAGAGAGGGCTTTTCTGCAGAATGCATAGCGTAATCTCCTGTGCGCCGGTCAAAACCGGAGAGGGGTAGCAGTGTACCAGAACGGCTTTCGGAGAAATAGATCATCAGGTTGGCACGCCCGCCTGGAACCCTCGGAGTCGCCGGCGGCAAACGAGACGGCTCGGGCAATGCAACCCGAAGCCTCGGAAATCCCTCGAACATGTCGGGGCTTGTCTCGCGCTTCAAGTGAAGACCTCTTGAAGGGAGGTAGGAGCGAATCGTGAGCCGGGCTCGAAGGCCGATTGCTAATTCTGCGAGGGCTTGTGGACGCTGCATCTGCTATCCGATTTCGACTTTACTCGCCTGAAGCAGTCGCCGACCGTCGGCGTCGAGGCGACTGGAGCCGCTCGAGCCTGGCGATCGCGCGCGCTCTTCTGGCAGCACTGCTGGGATTTGCGAGTGTAGCCAGCGTGGCGGCTACAGCGTCAGAGGCTTCCCGGGCCGGCTCCCCTCAATCAAGCGCGACCCTGCCGCCCGGTACGGTCCTGTGGCTGCGCCTCGAGACGCCGCTGAGCACGAAATCATGCCACCTGCGCCAGCCGGTCACGGCGCGCGTCGTCCGCGAAGTAAGAGAATCAAACGGCGTCGCGATCCCCCTGGGGGCGATCGTGCGCGGGAGCATTGAAAAGCTGATCCCGAGCTCAAGCCCGGATGATCGCGCGCGTTTGCTGGTGCGCTTTGCGGAACTCGAAACTGCGGCTCAGCCTTCTCTCTCCGTTGTCGGCCACGTCCAGGAAATCGAGAACGCGCGGGAAAGCGTCCAGCCGGACGGGACCATCCGCGGCCTTCTGGCGAGCGAGGTGCCCGTGTCCCACCTCGAGGAAGCGGTTGCCAAACTGGGCAAATCGAACCCGGAGGTGGCCGCAGAGATTGAGAAGGCCCAGAAGAGGCACCTCGGCCAGTCCGACACGTCAATTGATTACCCCGCAGGAACGGACTTGGCCTTGGCGCTCGACCAGCCGCTCTCCGTGGACCGCCTATTCCCGCCTGCCGTCCCCGATCAGCTAGGCGCGACCGTCGCCGTCTCCGTCGAGGGCTTGCTGGCTGACGCGCCAATCCGGTCGGAAGGCAAGGACGGTAAGCCCGGAGACCCGTTGAACCTGGTGCTGGTCGGGAGCGCGGATGAAATCCGCCGGGTGTTCCTGGCCGCGGGATGGTCTGAGGCCGAAAGCAAGAGCGACAAGTCGATCTGGCGGACGGTGCGCGCGGTCGCCGCCAACGTGGGATACGGCTCAGCGCCCGTCTCTCAGCTTTACCTGTACGGCAGGCCTGAGGACCTAGCTTTCGAAAAAATGCTGAACACTTTCACCAAGCGCCACCACCTTCGACTCTGGCGCTCTCCTAAGACGACTGCTGACGGCCGCGAAATCTGGCTGGGCGGAGCGACCCACGATACCGGGTTCGACATTCACCCCGGCGTAGTGTCCCACGCCATCGACCCTGACCTCGATGCCGAGCGCGCCAAAGTGGGCGCCGATCTTATGGTGACGGGACGCGTCGCCGCCGAACAACTTGTCGCTCGCCCCAACCCGCTCTCCCAGGGCTTGACCGCGACGGGCGCCACGTGGCGGACCGACGGCCGCCTGCTGGGGATTGACCTGAAACCCGGCAACGTGGACTCGGGAGCCGCCGGAGAAGCCTCGAAGCCGTGAAGGCCGCCGTCGGCGCCTTTGGTACCTGTTCCCTGCTCCATTCGAGCCCTCGAAACCGAAGCCCCTGAAAGCCTAAGGCAGAACCGCGATGATCTCAATAAGAACTTGGAAACGCCGGTGGCAGCGCACCACTCAGCCCGAGGAAGGCGCAAAGCGAGACAGGATCTTCTCCCGAACGCGCGCGGAAAGGCTGTCCACGTCATCGACGGTCAATCCGGCCGTGGGGATAGGCGCGTGGATGATCACTTCCGTCTGGCCGGAGCGCACGTGAAGAGTGTCAGGCTTGTGGACGTGGCGCGTGCCATTCAAAGTAATGGGGACGACGGGCACGCCGGCGCGAATCGCCAGGTAGAACGTTCCTGCCTTGAACGGCCCGAGCTCACCGGTGCGGCTGCGGCTGCCCTCCGGAAACAGGACGACCGAGCGGCCTTCCTGGACCTTGGCCGCCGCCTGATCGAAGCTCTTCAGCGCTTCCCGAGGACGCCCGCGATCGACGGGAATGTGTCCGGAACGTCGCAGGTGCCAGCCGAGGAAGGGTAACGCAAAGAGCTCGCGCTTGGCTACGAACCGAAACTGCACGGGCAAATGTACAAACAGGATTGGAATGTCCATGGCGCTCGGATGGTTGGCGCAGAAAATCAGAGTCTCATGGGGATTGACGCGCTCGAGTCCCTCGACGCTCACCCGGATGCCGCCGGTCTTCAGAATCAGCCACGACCAGAACCGCGCGCATCCGTGCTGCCAGCGCCCCTGGGAATCAAAGAGCGAGCCGCACAGGGAGGCCGTGCCGCAGAGAGCCGTATACAGGTAGATCAGATTATTGGTGAATAGGACGGAGCGCGCGTAGCTCAGGTAGTAGCGCAGGCCATCTTCGCCAGCCGCCTTCTTTGCTGCGATTGTGGACACTGTTTCCACGTCACTTGTCACTTGTCACTCACCTCAGTTATCAGTTCTCAGTTCTCAGCCAAACCGGTTTTGCGGTCGGTTCTTACTGACAACTGACGACTGACAACTGGAGGCCGCGTAGTCACGCACGGGGACGCCGTCGCTTGGCCAGCTTCGCCTTTACAGACTCGAAGCTTTCGCGCGGCTCCCCACGGCGCGACTCGGCCAGAGCGCGATCGTAAAAATCCTCCCACAGCTCCGAATTCGCTTTGAGGTCGATGAGGACCGCCGTCGGCTCGCCGCCCTCATCCACAACGTACTGAACACCTTTGATCACAGGTCGCTCTCCAAAGTCATTTTCGGATTATATCTCTGTTGAGGGCCGGACAAGGTGCGAATAGGGCCACTTCCAGTCTCGGATTTCGGGCATGTCGTCGCCGTACCGGTGGATATACTGCTTGTGCTCGATGAGCTTGTCGCGCAGGAACTGCTTGAAGTGCGCCCCGACCTGCCGCAGCCGCGGTACGCGGTCGACCACGTCGCCCGCCAAGTGGAACCGGTCGAGGTCGTTCAGCACGGTCATATCAAAAGGTGTTGTGGTCGTGCCTTCTTCCTTATAGCCCCGGACGTGCAGGTTCGCATGATTCGCGCGCCGGTAAGTCAGGCGGTGGATCAGCCACGGGTAGCCGTGATAGGCGAAGATGATGGGCTTGTCAGTGGTGAAAATCGAATCGAACTCGCGGTCCGGAAGGCCGTGGGGGTGTTCGCTCGAGGGCTGAAGCGTCATCAAGTCGACCACATTGACGACGCGGAGCCTCGCCTCGGGGAAATTCCGGCGCAGCAGGTCGACCGCGGCCAGCGTTTCGAGCGTGGGAACGTCCCCGGCGCAAGCCATGACTGCGTCCGGTTCGGACCCCTGGTCGGTCGAGGCCCACTCCCAGATCCCGATGCCTGTTGTACAGTGCTTGATCGCCGAGTCCATGTCGAGCCACTGCAGCCCGGGCTGCTTGCCGGCCACGATCACGTTGACGTAGTGACGGCTCGACAGGCAATGGTCCGCAACCGAGAGGAGGGTATTCGAGTCGGGAGGCAAATAGACTCGCACGATATCCGCCTTCTTGTTCACCACGTGATCGATGAAACCGGGGTCTTGATGGCTGAAACCGTTGTGGTCCTGCCGCCAGACGTGCGACGTCAGCAGGTAGTTCAGCGAAGCGATCGGCCGGCGCCACGGAATGTCCCGCGTCACCTTCAGCCACTTGGCGTGCTGATTGAACATCGAGTCGATGACGTGGACGAACGCCTCATAGCAGGAAAAGAATCCGTGCCTCCCCGTCAACAGATACCCCTCCAGCCAGCCCTGGCACAAATGCTCGCTGAGCACTTCCATGACGCGGCCGTCGGGGGACAGGTGGTCGTCGCTCGGCAGAATTTGTCCGGTGAAAACCTTGTCGGTCACTTCGTAGAGGGCGTCCAGGCGGTTCGACGCCGTTTCATCGGGGCCGAACACGCGGAAGTTGCGGGCATCGGCGTTGAGCTTCATCACGTCGCGGAGGAAGCGGCCCAGTATCCGGGTGGCTTCCGCCACCACCTGACCGGGCTTCGAGACCGCGACCGCGTAGTCGCGGAAGTCCGGCGCCACCAGGTCCTTCAGCAACAGCCCACCGTTCGCGTGCGGATTCGCGCCCATGCGCCGGTTGCCGCTGGGGGCGAGCTCGGCCAGCTCCGGAATCAATTTTCCGTCTTGGTCGAAGAGCTCTTCGGCATGGTAGCTCTTCATCCACTCTTCGAGGATCTTCAGATGCTCGGGATTGGTGCGCGGCTCCGCCACCGGAACCTGGTGCGCGCGGTAGCTTCCCTCGACCGCCAGACCGTCGACGATCTTGGGGCCGGTCCAGCCCTTGGGCGTTCGCAGGACGATCATCGGCCACATCGGGCGTTGGCGGAACCCGCTCGCGCGCGCGTCACTCTGGATTGCCTTGATTTCGGCCAGCGCGCTATCGACGGTGGCGGCCATGAGTTGGTGCGCGAGCTCGGGTTCAGCGCCTTCCACGAAGTGAGGCTTGTAGCCATACCCGGTGAACAGGTCGGTCAACTCCTCGTCGCTCGACCGGCCGAGCACCGTCGGATTGGCGATCTTGTACCCGTTCAAGTGCAGGACCGGCAACACGGCGCCGTCGCGAACGGGATTGAGAAACTTGTTGGAATGCCAACTTGCGGCCAGCGGGCCCGTCTCCGCTTCGCCGTCCCCGACCACGCAGCACACCACCAGGTCCGGATTATCGAATGCGGCGCCGTAAGCGTGCGCAACCGCGTAGCCCAGTTCGCCGCCCTCGTGAATTGAGCCGGGAGTCTCGGGCGCGACGTGGCTGGGCACGCCCCCGGGAAACGAGAACTGCTTGAAGAGCTGTTTCAGGCCTTCGGCACTCCAGGGGATGTTGGGGTAGAACTCGCTGTACGTGCCCTCGAGATACGTATTGGCCACCAAACCTGGACCGCCGTGCCCGGGGCCGGTAATGTAGATCACGTTCAAGTCATGTTTCTTGATCAGGCGGTTGAAATGGACGTAGATGAAATTCAGGCCCGGTGTCGTGCCCCAATGCCCGAGCAGCCTGGGCTTGACGTGCTCGGGCCGGAGCGGCTCGCGGAGCAGCGGATTGTCGTAGAGATAGATCTGGCCCACCGAAAGGTAGTTGGCCGCCCGCCAGTAGGCGTGGAGTTTGCGCAACTCGTCCGGAGAGAGGGGTCCAGCGACCGATTGGGGGCGACCCGAAACCGTCTTGTCGGCGATCGTGCTCATAGGGAGTCATGCTCCTTTCGTACGCCCGGCGGCCGAGCGGCGGCGTCCCTTCTTCATCTTCGCTTCGAGGTAGTCCCGCAGCGCGACCGCGTCATTGTGCTCCGCGTCATGCGCGCTGTAGACCAGCGTTACATCACCCTGACGCGCCGCTTCGAGCAGTGGCGCGAACGCGGCGGCATTGGCGTCGAGCTCCGCAAAATACCGGCGGCGAAATTCCTTCCACTTCTTTGGATCGTGCCCGAACCAGCGCCGCAACGAGTCACTGGGCGCCACCTCTTTCATCCAGGCCCTTAGGGGCAGCGCCTCCTTCTTGATTCCGCGCGGCCACAGGCGGTCCACCAGGAAGCGGGCGCCATCGTCGGGCGTTGCGGACTCATAGGCGCGCTTCAGCCGAATCATTTTGACGGAATCCTCCTTAGACCGTAGCGCCGCCCTTTAGGGCGGCACGTGCCGAGCTGAAGCCCGGCGCTACAACGAGAATAAGTATAGTATGAAGTCTCGGCCCGTGAGGCAGGCTTTGGGACTCGCAAAAAACGCAGGGACGGCGTTCATGATCGCGCTGGGTCTGACCGCCTCGGCGCCGGGCGCAATGCTCCGGGCCGGCGTGGCGAAGGTGGATATTACTCCTCCTCCCGGCCTGCCGATGTACGGCTATTTCGATCGCATCAAGAACAACCAGCTTGCGACCGGGACGCTCGATCCGCTGGAGGCCCGAGCGCTGGTGCTCGAGGCGGGTGACCGGCGTGTGGCGCTGGTCACGCTCGATCTGGGTCGTACGTTTGGGGCGGCGTCGCTCGCGAGGCTTCGTCAGGTTACACGCGAGCAAAGTGGAATCTCCGATTTGATCGTCACGGCGTCGCACACGCACGCCGGACCGAATATCCTCGACGAGTATACCGGCGGCCAAGCGCCCGTCTGGGAAGATGTCGCAATCCAGAAGATCGGGAAGGGTATTGTCGAAGCTTGCGAGCATCTGAACGAGGCCCGGCTGGGCGCTGGCTACGGGTCGGTCTACATCGGGTATAACCGCCGGCGCGCGAACCCGGATGGGACGGTTACCATGCTGTGGACGAATCCTACGAAGGTCCCGACCGCTCCGGCGGACCCCACGGTCTCGGTGCTCCGCATCGATACTGCCGCCGGCAAGCCTCTGGCGGTCCTGGTCAATTACGCCTGTCATCCTGTGGTGTTCGGCCCCGACAATTTGCGGTACTCTGCGGACTACGTCGGGGTGATGCGACGAACGGTTGAAGACGAGTTTCGAGGCGAGCCGCTTTGCTTGTTCCTGCAGGGCGCCGACGGCGACATCAATCCCTATTACGCGACAACTCCATTCGCCCAGGGCGCGATCGAGAAGCGTGACTGGACAGGCGAGCAGTTGGGCCGCGAAGCCGCGCGGGTGGCGAAGAGCATTCGAACGGAAGCCGCGTCGGAGGCGAGCCTGCGATTCGCGGAGGACGTGTTACCGGTCCGCGTGCGCTGGGACCCGGAAAAGTTCAGGGAGGGCCTGCTTCGAGCCTTCGGCTCGAGGATCTTCGAGGACCACGCCGACCTGTTCGTCGACGGGCCCAGGTACGAGCTTGAATTGGCGGTGACGACCCTTCTGGTCAACGGCCAGATCGCCTTTGTGGGCATGCCGGGAGAGCCCTTCGTTGACTTCCAGATGGACTGGCGCGCCCGCAGCCCGGTGCGGCACGCGTTCTTTGTGGGCTATACTAACGGCTACTTCGACTATTTCCCGACGATCCAGGCGGCGACGGAAGGCGGTTACGGCGCGGCGGATTCGGACACCTACGTTGCGGTCGGGGCCGCAGAGCGCATGCTGGATCATGCGTTGGTAAGAGTCTATGAAATGCTCGGCAAGCTCTCCGACCTTCCTGAAGACCTCAAAGCGCCCCAGTGAATGCGCTGCCAGTCCACGCGTTGGGAAGGGTCACGACCCTTAACGCAGAGGTCACGGAGACGCTCCGTGCGCTCCGTGTTGAAGCTTGGAAGGCACGGAGGTCCCGGAGACCTCGCCTACGGGCCACAAGCGCGTTTGAGCGCGAGTCATAATGTCGCGAGGCATGAGAGGCATGATATGATAATCGTAGGTTCTTCGACCACCAGGCTCGTGGAGGAAGGACAATGAACGACAGCATCCGCAAAAAATCGCCTTTTCGAACCGCTGCGACCCTCGCCGCGCTTCTAGGCGCGCCGTCCTTACTCATCTGGCTTGTAGGGGGCTCGCCTGGCAGTGCGCTCGAGCCTCAAACGCAGCCGCCAGCTTCGCCGCCAACCTACACAGGGCAAGTTGAGCCTGTTCTTCGCCAGAAATGCTTCCCCTGTCATGG
>QHZK01000135.1 GCA_003224635.1 Acidobacteriota bacterium
CGCATCGGACGAAGATTGCTGTTTGATTACGACCGGATCGTGGAGTGGCTTGAGGAAAGGACGGTAGATGATGGTGCAGACGTACCTAGTCAAAAGGGAAAACGGCCGGTGGTACGCGAAGTATCGAAAGCCTGATGGAAGATGGTCGCATCACTCCTTGCGCACCGCTAACAAGGCGACCGCCCAGGTCCGCTACGGTCAATTCCTCAAACGACTGGAAGAGCGCGAGCTGCTGTTTTCTGAGATCAGGCCGCTACGCCTTAGCGAGTTCGCGGAAGAGTATCTTCGTCATGTCAAGTCACATAAGTCATCGAGCTGGCACAGCAAACAGACGAACTACATTCACAGCACTATTCTGCCATTCTTCGGCCCCAACACGCTCACGACCGAGATCACTTCGCGAAAGATCGAGCAGTATGCGGAGTGGCGGCGGGCAAAGGTGAAGGGAACGACGGTCAACAAGGAACTGGCGTGTATCCGCCACATGATGAAGAAGGCTGAAGAATGGGGACACCTCTCGACCAGTCCGGCCAGAAAGGTGAAGGACTTGCCCGATGATGGACAGATTCGGGAGCGCTTTCTCACGCCCGAGGAATACAAACTCTTGCTTTCACAAGCCGCCTGCAACAGCTCTCGACCTTGGACTCTGCCTACGGAGCGGTTTGGGGATCTAGCCGAATTCATCATGCTGGACTGCAACACGGGCCTCCGGGTATCAGAAGTCCTGACACTCGAATTCTCGGACATTGACTGGGACCGGGAGATCCTTCGCGTAAGGAATAAGCCGCACCTGAACTTTCACGTCAAGAACTATCAGGAGCGTCATATTCGCCTGAACAGCCACGCGCAGGCGGCCGTGCAGTCCATGCTCGCCAAAAAGCATCGGGCGAGCGAGTTCGTCTTCCACAAGCAGGACGGAGCCCGCTGGGCTGCCATTCATGATTCATTCAACGCCCTGGTCCGACGATGCGGGCTGCAGTCGGACTCGCCATTCAACATCACGCTTCATACACTCAGGCACACTTTCGGTTCATGGCTGGCGATAGAAGGCGTTCCGCTACGGGCCATCCAGAAACTCATGGGCCACAAGTCAATCACGACGACGGAAAGGTACGCACACCTGAGCGGGGAAAACCTCGGTACCGCCGTGCAGCGGATCGAGAGGCTTTTACCCAAATCATTACCCAGCGGCGCGGAAAGCGATGGAAACGAGCCTCGCCCAGTTCTCGTAACCGCAACAAAAGACTGGTGCGGAGGGCCGGAATCGAACCGGCACGTCCCCTTAGGGACAAGGGATTTTAAGTCCCTTGCGTCTACCAGTTCCGCCACCCCCGCACGATGAAAACAACCAAGTCACGCGACGGCACCCTCCGCCTGGCCAAGTGTAGCGGAGATTGTAGCAGATCACGATGCGTCTGTGGGGCTAGGGCAGAAGAACAATTAACGTCGTGGTGCGATCCGGCCCCCTGAAATCCCCAAGGGGGGGTGGTATTTAATTAACTAGTTAAGTTATTTCTTGGTTATATAAGAGCGTAAGAATTACTTTACCAAAGAAGGAATTACTTTACAGAATTAAGATATTCTTCTAGGCTGGCCCGCCCGCCGCGGACCGGCCAAGCCCTTATGTGTTTTCTAACCGGATGAGGCTCAATGTGATTCCAGGGTCGCTCCAGGTTTGGCAGGCCAGATGCACAGCCATCTGAACAGGAGGAGAGCCAAAAAATGGAGTACCTTGTTACCTTTGTGGGCGGAATTGGAGTGGGTTGTGTCTCATGCTTTCTCTACATCAGATCGCTGAAGGCCAAAATCAACTCCTACGAGTTCTTCATTCACAACCGTCTTGACCAATGGACGAGCAGGCTCTTTCGCTAAAGAATCTTTAAGTTCAAGTCGCCAGGCGATGAGGTAGATACAAGCGCCGACCTTTGAGGGCAGCATCGCTCTTAAGGGTAAAAGAATGCCGGACCGAAGCGCCGCGTCTGTCCACTTTGACGATACCATCGCGGCCCGCTTTCGGTCTGACGAGACCTTGACGAGGCCGCCTCTTGGGGCGCAAAGGATCATCCTTGCGCAGGGGATGATTTCGCTTACATTGGAGCACCTTCGAGCCTCTAAGAGTCAATACGCCGCCAGTAAACTCAATAGCTTAAGCGGGTTCACGAAACTCCCCCCAAGATTTAGTTTATAATCCGCGGATCCGGTTCGAGTACTGCCACGTCCTTACCAACCTGACACAAAAAGAAGACTCTTCGTCCGACCTGCTTTAGGTTGAGCATCCATGGACTCTCGTTCAGTCTTGGTCGGCTTTTCCCTTCACACTTCAGCCTTCACACTTTATACTTCCTATCGTGGCCCTGCCTCCAAAGCTCTGGTTCAAATTGCAGAAGCTCAGGACCGCGTTACGATCCGTCATGGGCGGTAGCGAACAGTCCTACGACACGGCGCTTCGCATGTGCCCGAGTTGTCGCGGCCTGATTGACCGGGGCGGGTCGGTCTGCCCGTTGTGTGGCGCGCCGACCAAGCCGCCTCGGTCGCGCGCGGGCACGGGATCGGGGCGAGTCCTGGGCGGTCTCGTTGCCGTTCCCTCTACCGCGACCTCGGCCCTGATCGCTGTGAACGTCGCTCTTTATTTCCTTAGCTGGTATCTGACGCAGACGGCCGCCTCTGCTGAACTCGCCTCGGCGCCCGGCATGGGCGGGATTCGCGGCGACGTCCTGGTGCGCCTGGGCGGCAAGTTTGGTCCGCTGATGTATACGGGTCAGTGGTGGACGGGCCAGTGGTGGCGACTGGTTACGGCGATGTTCCTCCATGCGGGCTTGCTTCACATCGGCATGAACATGTGGTGCCTTGTCGACCTCGGCCCGGCAGTGGAATCGCTGTTTGGCAGCGCCAAATTCCTTGTGATTTACCTCGTGACTGGAGTTGTGGGATTCCTATTGAGCCTGTGGTGGAGTCCCTACGGGGTGTCGATCGGGGCCTCCGGCGCGGTCCTCGGTTTGGTCGGCGTCCTGATCGGCGCCAGTTTCCATCACGGCGGCCTCGGCAAAGCCTACCGCGGGCAACTCTGGCGGTGGGTGATGTACATTTTCGTTTTTGGGTTGTTCTTCAGCGTCGACAATGCCGCGCACGCCGGTGGGCTGCTTTCGGGCTTGGTCCTTGGGTATGCAATTCCCGAAGGCGAGCCGGAAACGCGAGCGAGCGAGAACCTCTGGAACGCGCTCGCCGTCCTTTCGGTACTTGTTATCGCCGGGTCCTTTGTTCTGATGGCCCTGCAGTTGAACCGCCCTCTCCGGTGACGTCAGCGGCGCCAGGAATCGACTCCGCCGGCCGCATGTCATTCTGAGCGAAGCGAAGAATCTCGCTCTGAATGCAGCCGGTTACTTACGAGATTCTTCGTCGCCTTCGGCTCCTCAGAATGACGGCTTCACGGCTTGTCAGCAACCTGCAATGACCTGGCCATTCGGCTGATGCGGCCCGGTTTCCACACGCGCTACGATACTGCTGTCGACTTGGTTTATGAGCGCTGCCCCCAGCCCGGAATCGAAGGCCAAGCCGGAAAAGCCCGCGCGGCTGCGCGAACTTCTGCCTGAGGTCTGGGTATTCATCAAGCCGCGCCGCGCTCTGCTGGCCGTGGGATTCGCAGTGATGGCGATCAATCGAATGGCCGGTCTCATCCTACCCGCCTCGACGAGGTACTTGGTCGACGACATCATCCAAAAGCGCCATCTCCAGATGCTGGTCCCGCTCGTTCTGGCAGTAGTCGGGGCGACAGCGGTCCAGGGGATTACCTCCTTCACCCTCACGCAGCTCTTGTCGAAGGAGGCGCAGCGGCTGATCGCCGAGCTCCGGCGCAAGGTGCAGGCGCACGTGGGACGCCTGCCCGTCGCCTTCTACGACTCGACCAAGACCGGGGCGCTCGTCTCGCGGATCATGAGTGACGTAGAAGGCTCGCGGAACCTCATCGGCACGGGCATGGTGCAGTTTGTGGGCGGCCTCTTCACGGCTTTGTTTGCCCTCGCCATCCTCATCAAGATCAGCCCCTCGATGACCGCCGCGGCCGTCGGGATCCTTGCCGGTTTCGGCATTGCCTTGAAGAAAGCCTTCGGCACCATGCGGCCCATCTTCCGCGAGCGCAGGAAGATCACTGCCGAAGTAACCGGACGGCTCACGGAATCGCTGGGCGGCGTGCGCGTGGTGAAGGGCTACCACGCCGAGGACCACGAAGCGAAGGTCTTCGCGGGCGGAGTCGAGCGGCTGCTCGAGAACATCCTCAAGACGCTGACCGCCACCTCGCTCATGGGCCTCGCCTCGAGCACGCTGCTCGGGATCGTCAGCGCCCTGATCATGTTCCTCGGCGCGCGCCAGATCGTCGGGGGCGGCATGACGCTCGGCTCCTTCCTCGAGTACACCATCTTTCTCGGACTTCTCGTCGGCCCGGTTTTTCAGATCGTCGATATCGGCACGGACCTCACGGAGGCTGTGGCGGGGCTCGAACGCACGCGCGAGGTCTTGGGTGAGCGGCCCGAAGACGAAGACCCCCGGAGGTCGGTGGCCCTGGGTCCGATACACGGGGAGGTGACTTTCGAAAACGTTACCTTCGGCTACGACGCGGGCAAGACCGTTCTCGAGGGCATCATTTTCACGGCCGAGCCCGGAACGGTCACGGCGCTCGTGGGCCCGTCAGGCGCGGGCAAATCGACCATGATCGGGCTCATCGCGGCTTTCTACGTCCCCACGGCGGGGACCGTTCGCGTCGATGGGGTGGACCTCGCGGCGGTGCGGCTCGATTCCTACCGCACTCAGATCGGCGTCGTCCTGCAGGATACGTTCCTCTTCGACGGCACCATCCGCGAAAACGTCGCCTTCTCGCGTCCGGACGCCACAGAAGAGCAGATTCTGGCTGCGTGCCGGACCGCGCGGGTGGATGAGTTCGCCGAGGCGTTTGAAAACAAGTATGAGACGATCGTCGGCGAGCGCGGCGTCAAACTCTCCGGCGGCCAGAAGCAGCGCGTCTCCATCGCGCGGGCGATTTTGGCCGACCCCAGAATCTTGATCTTGGACGAGGCCACGTCAAGCCTCGATTCCGAGTCCGAAGCGCTGATTCAGGAGGGACTCTCCTACCTGATGCGGGGCCGCACGACCTTCGTGATCGCGCACCGCCTCTCGACCGTCCGCCGCGCCGATCAGATTTTGGTGGTCGAAGCGGGGCGGATCGTCGAGCGCGGGACTCACGGGTCGCTCTACGCCGCCGAGGGCCGCTACTACGAACTGTACACGAAGCAGCACGGTATCGAGTCGAACCTCTTTCTCGCGCCCGGCGAGGGTCCTGTGGGTGAAGAAGCGCGGGAGAGCGCCCCGGAGGGAATCGCAGCGGGAGACAAGGGAGAGACTTGGCCGCTCGCGTCCACCCGAACGCCGCGTGGGGGAATCTAGCGATGTTCGCAAAATAGGGCGACGAGCAAATAATTGCGCCATTGAACGATAAGGCTCTCGGCGCCTGGAGGCAAGCGTCTCAACCTTGACCTTATCCATCCCGTGAGGAGGACCATGCTCGAACTTCGACACGTCCTCTGTCCCATTGATTTCTCGGAGTTCTCGGTCAGGGCGTATCGCTTTGCGCTATCGCTGGCCCAGCACCATCGTGCCAAGTTGGTCGCGCAGCATGTCGTAGAGCTATGGCAATATCCTTCCGTTAGCTTTGCTGCCTCGGCGACAGTCTATGAGGAATTCTCCCGGGCACTTCGCGAGAAAGCCAAGCAGCAACTGCAAGAGTTGGTGAAGAACTACACACACGATGAAATTCAGCCGGAATGCATTGTGCAGCAAGGAATAGCTGCGGACTCTATTCTGGCGTTTGCGGAAGCGCAGAAAGCGGACCTGATCGTCATGGGAACGCACGGCCGGCGAGGGTTTGACCACCTGATGCTGGGGTCGGTGACTGAGCGGGTGCTGCGAAATGCTTCCCGCCCGGTGCTGGCAGTATCGAGACTGTCGCACGACCTTATCGCCTCAGGTAAACAGCGGGATCACGTCCACCTGAGCCGAATCCTTTTCTGTACGGATTTCTCCGAGAATTCAGAGCGGGCTTTGAACTATGCGATCTCTTTGACAGCGGACTACGACGCAGAGATCACTCTGCTGCACGTGCTCGAGCACGTCCCAAGTTCGGCCAACCTTGAAGAGGCAACAGCGGCAGCGACAGAGCAACTCGATAGACTGGTTCCGCCGGAGGGACGCAAAGCCGGCAAGATTGAAACAACAGTGCTCATCGGCAAACCCTACCAGCGGATCATTCAGTTCGCCCGGGAAACGCAAGCCGACTTGGTGACTATGGCAGTGCGTGGCCGTGGCGCCTTGGATCTTGCCGTGTTTGGTTCGACAACCTATCGGGTCCTGCAGTTGGGACCCTGCCCGGTCCTCGCCATCCACGTTTGAATCGTTGTTGCCGCCTCACGTGATCTTTGCCCTACCCGGATTGTGTCACTGCGTACCGCCAGCACCCGCAGCGGCGCTGGCTGGGGAGGGACCGGAGCCGGGGGAAGAAAGCGACCCGCCTACGACGCCCATTTTCAAAGGAGCCGAGTGGTCGGAACGCCCCGTCTTCCTGGAGCGACCGCGTGACAAGCGGGATGAGTGGGAGGAAGAAGCACTCTTCGCCTTCGGGAGAAGCTGGGCTAGCGCCTCAGGGGCGGAATCAGCGAAGTCATCTCTCGCCAGGGCAACGTCGACGTAAAATTCCTCTTCCCCAGTTAAGGAACCTCGCCGGCCCTTCGGATGCTGGCTCAACCGCTGTTTCCTCTCCGCCAGCAGCCACCGGAGTTCGTCTACGTGGGTGCTGCTAGGGAACACGTC
This sequence comes from Acidobacteriota bacterium, assembly GCA_003224635.1. Classification (GTDB taxonomy): domain Bacteria; phylum Acidobacteriota; class Terriglobia; order UBA7540; family UBA7540; genus QHZK01. Next base: position 6,853 of record QHZK01000135.1, read on the forward strand.
TTGATAGTACTCCACCGCCGCTTCAGCAGCGGGAAGAGTTGCGGGGTTACCCAGCACAAGCAGGGAATGACGAAGCGCCCTGGCTCCCTTCTCGGGATCCGTCGCCCTGGGAGGAGTAACCTCTTGCGCCAAGACATAACCCTCACTTTTCGAGCCGCGTGAGATGACCCCGAACCAGTGATTGCCTGCAGCATCGGATGCGCAATCGACGATATCCACTACTTCGGGCGAGCGCAACTGCGCGACTATAGGGGCCTGAAGAGAGGCTTCTTGCCGAAGCGAGGCCTTATTCAAGACATAGGAGTGGCCCATTGGAGTCTTATCCAGAAGGGAAAATCTGCTCGAAGTCTTCGACTTCGAAAACGAGCTGCCGAGGATTAGCAGAATCAGGATCCCCACTGCCAGTTGCGGAGTTATGATTCGGGCTCCCACCCGCAGCCAACGCCTGAAGCCCCGTTCGTAGGAGCTGCGAACCGGTGTCGGCCGGAGGGGGGCCGGAGGCAAAACCGCCAAAGGGGTCCTGCAGTAAAAGCACGACACGTGCTCTACGGATTGAAGCCGCTCGCACTTCGGACACCTGTGGACCACCGTCAGCGCAACGTCGCACTTCGGGCAGCGCTCCTCAGACCCCGCTGGGAACTGATGGTTACAGCTCATACACATGATCACAGGTTCTGCGCCAGCGATCCACTCGGGCCCGTGGGGTCGAGCCGCATCACTGTCGAGTGAAGCCAGGAGCCTCTCGGCACTGACCGCCGTGTCCGTCCCCCCCGGGTTGGCTTCTCTGCGTTCGTTGACGAGGGCTAACAGTCGAGCACTTGTATTTCGCATTAGGAATTCTCTCCGGAAACGAGTTTACGTTCTAACCGAGCACGAGACGCTTCCAGGCAGCTTTGGGGGGGCGCTGACTTACGAGCTAGTTAAGTCTTTGTGGGCTTGCCACCTGAACTCTAGTTCAGGGAACGCCGCCGCCCCCTTGTGAGGGGCGGCAGCGCCGCTTGCCTACTGATCGCCTTTGGTCGTTCATTCGCCATCGGGGGGCGGCGAGAATGACGGACCTGGTAACCGGCGGTAGGCTAACTTCAACAGTTGGGTTTGTGCGATCTTTGTCGCCGAAACCCCTAACCGTCGTCGAAGGCAGAATAAAACAATTGGGGATTTCCGACAATGGCCTGAAGGTGCTAGCAGTTGGCACTATAGTGGGGGTCCGGTGGCAACGCGTCGCGAGGCTGCCTACAAGAGCCGCCCCGGGTCAAAGGTTCGCTCTCGACTGACCAGGAATGTTGAAGAGGAAGAATACCTTGGACGGAGCGTCCTTCGGCGTCTCTATCGCCTTGCCACGCCGGCCGGCATCAACGTGCCCACCCCTGAACCCAATGGCTTACGCTAAGCTGCCCGTCCCTCCGATTGACGGGCTATTCTTCGACGGCTCTACACGTTAGCTGGGTTCGCGCCGCCTGTCAAGACCCAAGTCGGTTACTGGCTCCAGCGATACCCAACGTTTTTTGCATCGCATTTCCCTTCCTTTTCGGGTCCGCGGGCGGTTCGGGGAAGGCCGCGATTGTGGTCTGGCGCGTTGAGCGCCGTTCTTCCCAGGCCGCGCGCTCCCGTTTTCAATGTACCGAGAATTCCGCCCGAAAGCGTATATACTGCTTGCGCTTCGACCGCTTCCGAGGGCAAACCAATTCTTGGGAGGGACCCGATGAAGATGTTTACGGCTGAGTTGGTGGGCACGGCGCTTCTGGTCCTGCTGGGCGACGGCGTGGTGGCGGGTGTGTTGCTCAACAGATCGAAGGCTGAGAAGTCCGGCTGGATCGTGATCACCACGGGATGGGCGCTGGCCGTGGCGATGGCCGTTTACGCGGTCGGGCGGGTGAGCGGCGCCCACATTAATCCGGCGGTAACGCTGAGCCTGGCAGCCGTCCACAAGCTTGCCTGGGCTGACGTGCCCAGCTACCTCCTGGGCCAGTTTGCGGGCGCGTTCCTCGGCGCGGTGCTGGTGTGGCTGGCGTATCTCGCGCATTGGTCCGGCACTGAGGACAAGGCTTTGAAGCTCGCCGTCTTCGCCACCGCGCCGGCGATTCGCCGGGCGCCGGCAAATGTGCTGACGGAAGTCATCGGGACCTTCGTATTGGTCTTCGGCGTGCTGGCTCTGGGCGCCAACAAGGCTCCCAACGACACCGGCCTGACGCCGCTCCTGGTAGGCTTTCTGGTGTGGGCTATCGGCCTCTCGCTGGGCGGCCCG